>JAFVFA010000245.1 GCA_017475725.1 Spirochaetales bacterium | reverse complement strand
CTCTTTCCCATGAGTATGCAATTGTCCTTGACAAGGCCTATCCCAGCTCCGCGATATGGAAATCTCATCCTAGCCTCTCAGACATCTCCCGCCGTTTGCATAGAAGCGCTTGAGGTAGTCCTCCTTGAAGGACTGGAACCTGTCCTCCTCTATGGCCTTGCGGGCCTTCAGGACAAGGTTGTACAGGTATGTCAGGTTATGCTCGGTGGCCAGCATGCCGCCAAGCATCTCATTGCATTTGAACATGTGCCTCATGTATGCAAGCGAATACTCGGTGCAGGCCCGGCAGGTGCAGCCCTCCTGGATAGGACCATGGTCGAACTCATTGAAAGACCTGCCCAAAGTGAGCATACCGTCATCGGTGAAGACGCTTCCGTTTCTTGCCGTGCGTGTGGCAAGCACACAGTCGAAAAGGTCTATCCCGTTCTCTATGGCTTCCAGGATGTAGTCCGGGGTTCCTATCCCCATGACATACCTGGGTTTGGAGTCCGTTATGTTGTCTGCGGTCAGAGCAAGGAACCTGCAGAAGTCCTCCTTGGATTCACCCACGGAAAGGCCTCCGATGGCAATTCCGGGAAAGTCCATCGAGCTTATCGTCTGTGCGCTCTTGATCCTCAGATCCTCGTAGAAGCCACCCTGCACTATCCCGAACAGATTGCCTCTGAACGCTCTGCCGGTAAGGTCCTTAAGGCTGTCACGCCTTACTATGGCCCTTTCAGCCCACAGGTGCGTGATGTCCATGGCGTTCAGTGTCTCCTTCCAGGAGATCACCGGAGCTGAGCAGACGTCCAGCATCATGGCTATGTCGGAACCTATGACCTGCTGGATGTCAACGACCTTCTCCGGTGTGAAGATGTGTCTTGAGCCGTCTATGTGGCTCTGGAACTTGACACCTTCCTCGTGGATCTTCCTCAGCTGGCTCAGGGAGAACACCTGGAAGCCTCCGCTGTCAGTCAGGATGTTGCCGTTCCAGTGGCTGAAGTTGTGGAGACCGTCGAAGGTCTTCAGCACCTCTATCCCAGGTCTGAGGTACAGATGGTATGTGTTGCCCAGAATGAGATTGTATCCGATTTTGGCCACATCGTCATGGTGGATGCCCTTCACAGTGCCGTTCGTACCCACCGGCATGAAGGCAGGCGTCTGCACAACACCGTGCGGTAGCCTGATCTCACCGGTGCGCGCCTTGCAATGGCTGTCCCTATGATGCAAAGTGAAGATTCTGTTCTCCATGTCCCCTCTCATTTCAAGTTATTGACGTCTCAGGAATGCACCCATCAGGAATGACACCAGAAGCATCACGGCAAATGGTATCAGAGTTCCCAGCTGAGGTGCAATCACCCCTTGGTTTGCCATCATCATGGTCATCATCTGAACGACATAGTAGACGACAATCAGGCTGATGGAGACTATGAGGGAGATGAAGAGCACATTCTTCTTGAACCTGTAGTTCATGCTGCAGGCTATTATCACCATTATGAGTGGGGAAAGGCAGCTGAATATGCGTTTGTAGTACTCTGTGCCAAGCTTTGCGTACTCCTCCCTGTTCAGACTCTTCATCCTTGTCAGATAGGCCCTTGCAAGGTCAAGTGACATCCTCGAGATCTCGTTCGTCCCGCTTCTGAACAGCTGGGGCTCAAGCATCAGGACCGTGTTGACCTGTTTGGAGAGGCTTCTGACCTTTATGTCAGAGGCTCCGTCATCCAGTTGCATCGGTTCATAGATGTATACGTCGTGGAAGGTCCACAGGTTGGTCTCGTTGTCATAGACGGCCTTGTATGCATCAGTTCTTCTTATGAGCTTGCCGTCCTCAGTGCTCTCCAGGAGCGAGTCATCGTACAGGGTCTGGTCCCTGTCAGAATAGGAGGCGGCGTAGACCATGTATCCGTTCTGCATCTCGCTCATTGCAATGTCGCTGTTGTTCGAGGAGCTGTAGCTGTTGGTTATCTGCTCTGTAAGGACGTTCTTCCTGTTTGTCGATGGTATGGCCACCATCTCGTTGAAGCCGAAGTGGAAGGCTGTGAGAACAACAGCAAGCACAACTATAGGGGCAACCACCTTGGAGAAGCTGACACCTGAGTTCATTAT
>JAFVFA010000244.1 GCA_017475725.1 Spirochaetales bacterium | reverse complement strand
ATTTCAGCAGCTCCATATAGGCATCAACAACAATCGAGCGGTCAAAGTTACTCTCAACATGGCATCTGCCTGCAAGACCCATCCTCCGGTGCTCTGATTCAGGCAGCCCTGCGAACCTCTCCACCGTGGAGACAAGGTCATCCACATCCCTTGGCTTGCAGTAGAGCCCGTTCAGACCTTCGGTCACTACCTCATGGCAACCCGGCCTGTCGGTGCAGATGGCGGGCCTTCCTGTGGCACTGGCCTCAAGAAGCACGTTGGACAGCCCTTCCGGATGGTATGTGGGAAGAACCAGACAGTGGATGTCCGAAAGGAGGTCTCTGGTGTCAGACAGAACGCCAAGGTAATCTATGACACCCTTGGCGTTCAGATCCCCGACACGCTGCCTCAGGTCCTCATCGCAGAGCCCTGCAACCAGGAATCTCATGTCAGGATGCCTTTCCTTCTCCGTTTCCGCCATGGAAAGATACTCTGAAATGCCTTTGGCAGGTGTGATTCTTCCAACAAATGCAAATTTCAGACCATCATTCTCGCTCGGATAGTCCTTATAGGTGAATTTCTGGAGGTTTATGCCGGATCCGGGCACAAGAACAGCCCTTCCGGTCTTTATGCCGTTGTCCCTGAAGAAGTCCATGTTGGCCTGGTTCTGGAACACAACCGCCTTGGCCCCCGGCATGACCATCTTGTGCAGAACCATCAGGAGAGCCCTGAGCCTCCCCTTCTTCTCCAGCTCACCAAGTCCCGTTATCATAGGGACATAGGGAATCCTGAAGCGCTTTGCCGCAAGGCCTCCGTAGAGGTTCATCTTGATTGTGAACGTGAACACGATGTCAGGCCCAACATTCCTGACAAGGTTCCTGTAGGTCCTGATCAGGGACAGCTCCTCTTTGGGATCCTTGCCCTTGCCGTTGAAGGCCACCTCAACCATGCTGCAGCCAAGGCCCTCAAGAGCCTTCTGCTTGTCGGGGTCATCGTTGTGGCAGGCTATCGTGACGCTGTGGCC
Source organism: Spirochaetales bacterium (assembly GCA_017475725.1). GTDB lineage: Bacteria > Spirochaetota > Spirochaetia > Sphaerochaetales > Sphaerochaetaceae > UBA9732. The sequence goes on along the minus strand of JAFVFA010000244.1, from coordinate 17,490 downwards.
GGCCTTGACCATGCTCTGCAGTATCTCGAACCTGAAGTTGTATGTGTACGAAGTAAGATTGGAAAGGACAAGTACCTTCACCTGCACGCCCCCGGCATTATTTGTTTCTCCCTACGAGCATACTTCAATTGGGAAGGATTTCAAACCCCTTCCCTTTTCCCTAATAGTCACTTGCGCCCTATAATGGCTTCAGCCTTAACCAAATCTTCCGGATAGGTGATCTTGTCGAAATAAGGAACATCAAAATCAAGATATATCCTTGATTCTTTTGGAAGTTGCTGCAAAGATTCAGTCAGTTTTGATTCTGGGTCAAAATGATCATATATGAGATTGAATCTGAATGCCTCAGGAGCGTTAAGAGTATAGTAATCCGCTCTATCTACTGTCCATCGGGAATAACAACCAAGGCTGTCTGTGATATGACGAGCACAAGCTGCAGCATCATATTCATCAAGAAGGAGGAACAGTTTATCTAGAACATCCGATGTCACAGTAGGTCTGACCGCATCTGCAATGATAAGTTTCTCGCACGAACAGTGCTTCTTGATATACTCAAGTCCATTTCGCTTGGAGTTATTCAGCTCCTTTCCGCCTTGTGTCACATCTACACCATAAAGGGTCCTGATTTCTTCATGATAGTAAGGATCTGCAACAACAAGAACCGAGTCACAATATCGGCTTTTCTTGCATGCATCTATGACATAAGAGATAACAGGTTTTCCACCTAGTAGAAGATATTGCTTTGGGGTATTTGCTCCAAACCTGTTACCAACTCCCCCTGCTGTTATCATTATTATGTTTTTGTCTGTCCGTTTCATTGTGCCTCCTGCTGAAGAACCTTCAAACAGAGAATACATGAAACGAAGATGATTTCAAACCCTCATGTGCTGATTACTTGAACAATCGACGATCAAGTGTTCGCAGAACTTTCTCATATAGGATTGAGAGGAGAATCGTGATTGCAAGAGAGGCGGAAATCAGTGCCATTGTATTCCTTAACCCAATGCTGTGGAGGACAATCATCGGAATACGCTGTAATATGTAGATAAAGAAGGCATATTTTCCGGACCATAGGATAATCGGATTCACAATCCTGAGATAACCGGTAATTAGGGTTACAACCATGCAGAAACAACAGGCACATAGGCTGTAGGCAATAGAGCCCTCAATTCGGTAAAGCAAGAAGAACAAGACCAAAGACAGGATTGACAGGACGGCTCTTCTCCATCTTTTCTCAAGAATAAGCTCGATTCTTTTCCTGAAACATGAGTAAAGCATTCCAAATGGATAGCACAGAACAGTATTGTACCAGTAGTCGCCTTTTCCACTCCTTTGAAGGATCACGCATATGCAGAGAGCCATAAAGAGTGTCAATCCGGACACATATAGTTTCTGACGCTCTTTGTCCTGGGCTTTTCCAAATGCTTTAAATGAGAACCATGTTGCAAGGTACAGCACAAAGGTGTCGAAAACAAACCAGTTTGAATTACCGATTGAGGTCCATCCCGTCCAGCACAGCAGATAGTCTTCAATTGGATATCCTATTCCCAAAAGCATGTTCATCACTGCAAACAGAGGGATCATGCAACAGAAATGAACAAGCGTCTTCAGAAAACGGTTTTTAAGAAAATGCCTGCTGTAACCTTCTTTTCTGCTGAAAGACTCAATGACTCCGTATCCGGAGTAGAAGAAGAAGGGCGCGACCATCAACTGCCCTATATATGACAGGATCAGATCGTATATCTCACCGGGCTTTCCATCCAATGAAATGTATCCTCTCACATGGGAGAGGAGAATCAAAAAGACAAGAATCCCTTTAATCGCAGTAGTCTGAGGAATATCCATGCAGTCCTCTGTAGGTTTGCGTAGCCTTATGCCATAAACACATATAACTGCAAGAAGGATCAGCCACAAAAGAATCATTTCGCTTTTTCCTTTCCTAATATTTCTTTTGCATAACCGAGGAGCTTAAGGAAATTCCTGTTCCTTGTGACCAGCGAAATCAGCAGATATACAACAACACCAGCCAGAACCTGAAGAACCAGGAGCCAAAGCTTGTTGATTCTCAGACTGCTCATTGACATGACAACAAGACCCATTGCAACAGCGGATACCAGATTCAAAGCCAAATCCTTTAACAGCTCCCTGTATCTGTAGCCTATCAGTTTTCTGTTTGGGTAGGAGTTCAGAATACAGGCAAGAACAGCACATGCAATGTCCGACACAGCAAGAATCACCGGCGTTTTTGACAGAAACACGAACGAAGCTATGATTACTAGATAGGATAACTTCTTGGTAATCTCAAGCTTAAGTATTATGTCACTTCTCCCTATTGCCTGTATGGCCTGGAGATTTCCTGTGGTTATTATGTTGAGCATGTATGAGACGCAGAAAATCCGAATGTAGGGTACAATCGGCAACCATTTGTCTGTAAGGACAACGGAGACAAAGGAATCTGCAACAGAGAAGAAACCTGCCATCAGCGGGAAAACCAGATAGGATCCCACCTGCATGAAGTTCCTTGCCATATTCTTCACCGCTTCCTTGTCATCTTGGATTTTTGAGATGACAGGGAACATGACTGCAGACAGGGTCTGGGATATTGAAGAATTGAGAACCTTTGGGAAACTGGAACCCTTATCGTAGTATGCAAGATCCGTGGCGGAATACTTCACTCCAACTATCAAGGGTTTAATTTCATCATAGATGACGGTGATTATGGAAGCCAGATATATTTTTCCACCAAACGAGAAGAGGGATTTGAGCCTTTTGAGGGAAACACTGAACTTTGGTCTGAATCCAGTAGAGATTGAGAGAATTAGAGTGTCAATCACACTGTTCGTCATCTGCTGGGCAACCAGAGCCCATGGCCCGAATCCTCTGAGCGCCATCACGATTCCGACAATTGCGGAAACAATCGTTCCTCCGATTGTGGAAATGAAGAACTTCTTGAATTCAAGCCTTCTGGAGACATGTGCACACAGTATGGATTTGTAGGCATCCACAAAAAGCACAAGACCCATGACACGTATGACAGGAACAAGTAGTTCCTTCCCGTATATTTCCGAAATCCATCCAGCGCAAATGAACAGAATCAGATATACAATTGCAGATATGAGAATTGTCAGTGTAGTCACTGATGAGAAATCCAGTTCATCCGCATCTTTCTTCTGAATCAGAGCGGAACTGAAACCTCCGGAAATAACAACACTGCTGAAACTGAAGAAAATAGCCACGATGCTGACGACGCTATAGTCATCAGGAACAAGAATCCTTGCAAGAACGATGGAGACAATGAGAGACACAAGTTGTGCACAGATGCGTTCAGAAAACTTCCAGACACTTCCGCTTATTGCACCTTTTTTCAAATCTTCAGAATTGATTTCAACACCTCCGATTGTAACCTTTACAGCTTTTCCAAGATCTCTTCAATCCTATCGGCAACCAGCGGGGTGATGTGTATGTTCCCCTGAGGAAAAACCAGATTCTTAATTTCATTGCGCTTTTCTGCAAGCACATCAATATCCGAACCAATTCTCCCAATGAATTCACCGAGGTCTTCTGCTGTGTATATCTTCTCTCCTCCGGCCATCACAACATCAGTGTCAACAATGAATCCTTCCTTCTCCTTATAGTCGTCGAAGTCCTCCCAGCAGAGACCGATTGGTCTATCAGTCAGAAGATAATCATAATAGACGGAAGAGTAATCCGTAAGCAAAGCATCGGAGACTGCAAGCAAGTCATAATTCAGAAATCCCTTGCTTGTCAGAAATACATCATCTATGAAAACAATGTTGCTCATCTGGAGAGCTTTTATCTTAGAGACATCCTGTGCAAAATGGGGTTTGACAACAATCAGCACCCTGTGTTCCCTCGCGACGTCGTTGACTCTGATTGCAAGTTGCTCGTCATGGATAATAGGGATTGAGATATCGCTATGAACAAGGCTTCCTCCCTTGTTCTGCCTGAAAGTAGGAAGCCAATAGATCAGCTTATTGAAACCCCTTCCGGGGAACAGTTCACGGGGATTAATCTTTCTTTCATATAAAGCATCATTCCGGGGGAAACCAAGTGGGTTGATAATTGACTCACGGCATTGGTTGTTTTCTGCATCCAAATGCTTGAAATATGGTGAAAGTGAAACAACTTCGTCAACATCATCAGGCATTCTGTAATAATTCGAGACATGTTTGAGAGGTGCTCCATGGAACATGTGGAAAATGTATTGTCCTCTCTTCCGTTTCTTGTAGAAATACATATTCTCACTGATCATCAACTTTGAGAAACACTCACGGGAAAGAAGGTTTAATCCGTCCCTGAGATATAACACATTCTCAATTCTCTCATGATCCTCCGGATTGGAATCATGCAACCACCATATAAGACGGTATCTCCTGTTGTACCCTCTTCTTACAAGCTCATCAAAGACAGCCTTTGTATTGCCGCAACAGTCTGGAACACTCTCAAACAGTATGATATTCCTTGCGGGCAAGATGGAGACCATGGACCTGACAACATCTTTCATCAATTCAACTGCATTCTTCATTTTCCGGCCAGCCTCTTAACAAACCAATAAACTTTTTTCAATCCATCTCTCAGGATTATCAGTCTCCATATCCTCCGCCTCAGAGAATAATCCTTCAACCAAGTTCGATCTTCCCTGACAATCCTCTCAATCTTTCTGTACGCTTCATTGTTTATGTTATGGTGTGAAACGTAGTTCACTGCAATCTCGAAATACGAGAAGAAAAGGAATTTCCCGATTGCTTTTCGGATTTCTGCATCCGGTTCCCCCTCTGCAATTGCAGAGACGGCATCCATCCCCGCCTGCCTGATTTCAGAGAGTTCATAATTGCTCGTAACCGATTCAGGGTGTTTGTCATAGTGGTACAGAGGCATATTCTGAAGAAAGACGCCAGAAGCCCTTTTCAGCAATCCATGGAAAAAGACGGTATCCTCAAGATATCTCAGCTCAGGGTTGTACCTGGAAACACCTATGAGATCCCTCTTCACCAGCTTGTTGCACGAATATCCGCAGATACCATCTTCCTCAAAGAGTGAGCATATAGCCTCCGTTCTGTTCAACAATCTTCCGGATCCATCTGAGTTCTCCCCAAAGCACCGGCACACAGATACTTCGCAACCATTATCTGAAGCATTACGGAACAGGATATCGAACATTGTGTCGTCTATCCAGTCATCACTGTCCACAAAACCGACATAGTCCCCGCAGGCATGGTCAAGACCAAGGTTCCTTGCCTTGCTCACCCCACCGTTCTCCTTGTGGAAGACCTTGAAGCGTGAATCCTCTGAGGCATAGCTGTCGCAGATGCTTCCGCTGGAGTCGGTTGATCCGTCATCTATAACAAGGCACTCGAAATCCGACAGTGTCTGTGCCTTTATGGAATCAAGGCATCGGCTGAGATATTTCTCCGAGTTGTAGACAGGAACAATGATGGAAATCAAAGGATTATCAGCCATGGCACCTCCACAGGGATTTGATCCTTTCGTAAAGCCTATGCTTCATGGAAACGGAGAAACTGATATTGCAGTACTCTACAGGTTCAGGTCCGAATGCCATCTTGAACCTGTCTATCCCATTGGGATTGTCAAATGATGACACTCCTCCCCAATCGTATTTTTCCGTGCCCATGTCCTTGAGTCTCTGGATGTCAGTCCAGTGCAGATACTTGTTGGCTCTGCCTATTGCATTCCTCGTTGCATTGTCAGCAACCCTGAACTCGGAACAGGAATGCAGGAGCCTTGAACAACCGTCCCCATAAACGTGTGAATGGTACACCACTGGTTTGCCGTCAATCTTTGCAATCGAGACAATAAGCTGGTTTGCATCAATGTAACCTGCAAGCTCCTTCGTCGGCAGCTGGACTGATTCCATTCCCTTCTGTGCATACATCTCATGGTACATGCGGGCGAATCCGTCGATTATCCCTAGGCTGGACTTCAAGTCCTGTGAGGAATGGAACAATACCTCGACATTCTCCCTTTCCGACCTGTTGATCTCGTTCCTGATCGTCTTTGTCATCAGATTGAGAAGCTCTTCATTGGATGAGGTGAGATCAGAGACAAGGGAATACTGCCTTGAGGATTTGAACCCTTTGCCTTCTATGGAAGCCCTGTTCCCGTGAATCACAACATAATCAATTCCCTTGCATTCAGCTTTGAGACGATTCAAATCATCAATCGAAAGGAACTGCTCGAACCAGACGTGGCATGTGCTGAAATGGCTTCCATGTGCGACCGATCTCATGGGAGGCTCCTCCCGTACTCACCGATCGTCCGGCCTTCAAACGCCTTTGAAGCATGTGAGAAAACCGCTTCAATGTCACGATAAAGATTCTCTATGTCCTCTTCGGTTCTGAATGTTGGACTTCCCCCAGGCATGAACTCCGAGGAATGGAGCATGAACATGATGTAGTCAGATTCACCGTCACAGTAAACATGGTCAAGAAGCCAGAGCATCTTGTCCAGATTGCGTCCGTCAGGACGAAGCCAGAGGAAGTCACCCGAGAGCATTCTGCAGATAGAGCCGGCATAGCCTCTAAGCGTCTTTTTCCTTGGAGAGAAGTATCTTCTGCAAAGTCTGACGGTGCAGGGAATCTCATAGAGAGGCTCTTTGCCGTCAATTATCCTGTGGGCCTTCTCCGGTTTGGCCGTGTAGTCACTTCCGCAGCTTCCCTCGGACTCCCCGGGATGGCCCTTCCAGTCAATGTGCGGAGTTACTGAGCAGTCGAATCTGTAACCGCGGTCATGAAGAAGCTTGAAATACCTCTGGTCAGTCGCCCATCTGCCTGCTCTATGCGTCTGGATGTTGCGTTCAAAGACATTCTCCAGAAGAGAGGTCATTGTGGCTATCTTACTGTCCATGACCTCCTCCGGATACTCTATGAGGTATGGTGCTCCGGGATTCGGGTTCAACGAACCCAGATCGTGGTCCGGCGGAGTGTTCCATGCATGTAGATGCATTCCGATCTCAGCCTCTCCCAAATCCAGATGTCTTTTGGCGAATCCGACAAACTCCTCAGACATCGCCATCTCATAGTTCGTAAGATATGTGGGTTTGAAACCGAATTCATTGCAGAGACTCTGGAACCTCTCAAGGTACCCGGCATTGCAGGTCGTTATCTCGTCGCCCCTCTTCCATGCCCAGAGATTGTCACCTTCGGTGTCTATGGATATGAGAAAACTCTTCATATCTCCCCCAGATATACTTTTTCAAGCCTTCTTACAGCCGATCTGATGTCAAAGTCCTCAAGCTTGTTCCCGTACTTGCTTCGCAGACCCTTGTCAATGACGGCATCCCTCCAGCTCTCAACGGGTGCTTCAAGACTCATCGGGATGGCAAGATCCGTCAGGAAAGCCCTCTCCGGAACAGAGTCTGAGACGATGCATCTGAGACCTGCGGCCTGAGCCTCAACCAACGCAATTCCAAGACCTTCGAACAATGACGGGAACACAAACACATCCATGGCTTTCAGAAGCTGGGGGATGTCGGTTCTGTTCGAGAGGATGAGGATTGAATCCCCAAGCCCCGAGACCCTGACTTTTGCCTTGAAGTCCTCAAGATGCTCCCCGTCCCCGACAAGAAGGAGGAAGGCGTCCGGATTCTTCTCGTGTACGCAACCGAATACCTTCAGAAGGAAATCATGGTTCTTTACAGGGACGAATCTTCCCACATGGCCCACCACAAAGGCATTCTCCGGGATGGACAGGGACTTTCTGATCTCCTGCCTGGTTTCCTTCACATCCCGGAATCGGAGCAGATCGATGCCGTTGTTGACTACAATGCTGTTCTCCACGCCGTATCTGTCATTGAGCTCCTGTGCCATATCATCATGGAGGGCTATGAACCTCATTTTGTACTTGCCGGCCAGTTTCTTGGCCGCCATATCCTCTTCAGGATGGTCAACAAGTCTTGCCTGGACGGTGCTGTGGCAGGTGTACAGAAGCCTCCCGCGGATGTTCCCAGGAAGGTATTCAAGGGCATCCAGATGGACATGGATCACATCCGGGTTGAACTTCCTGAGCGTTCTCTCTATGGCCCTAGAGAGGAAGAATGACCTGAAGAACTTGTTCATCCCTCTCCAGAAGATCGAGTATCTGGGATACGCGGAGAAGATCAGCTGCCTGCTCTCCGTCAGTATTCTGGTGTTTGCCGTTCCCGGCATGATCCAGTCGACGAAGACCGCGGTCTCGAACCTCTCCTTGTCGATGTTGAGGACATAGTCCTTCACAAGGGTCTCTGCACCGCCGTCTGTCAGGGATCCCCCTATAAGCTCAAGGACCCTGCACCTTCCGGCCAAGGACCGGTACAGACCCTCAAGTCTGGAAATCTCGGACCTTATGCCGAAACCTGCCTGCTCCACCATCCCTGCGCAGGATTCCCTGTCCGCAAGGGGCTCTGACTCAAGCGCCCTTACCCATTCGGAGATCGGGGCATCAAGGTCCACCCTTGCGCAGTTGCCAAGGCAGGCCTGCTCGGTTACAGATGTTGCGGCGACACACCGGAGTCCGCTTGTCTCGGCCTCTATCAGGGCATTGGGGAAACCCTCGTAGAGAGACGGGAACAGGAACTTGTCTGCAGCGGAGAGCACTGCGGGGATGTCTTCCCGCCTGCCCGCGAACACCACACTGTCCGATATTCCGAGGGAATCGGCCTTCTCCCTTATCTGAGGTTCAAGCTCACCCTCACCAACAAGCAGAAGGACGCTGTCCTTGTGCAGCTTGTGGTATGCATCAAAGACATCCACAAGAAAGCCATGGTTCTTCTGGGGCCTGAATGCACCGACATTGACGATCACTTCCTTCGTGTCGTCAATCTTCAGTTCAGACCTCACGCCTCTGCGCCGTTCGGCGGAGAATCTGTATTGCCCGGTGTCCAGACCGTTGTTCAGGACAATGAAATCGCTGCCTTTCCCGAACATCCATTCACCGGCTTTGTCGGATACGGCGGCGCAGGTTATCCTGTCCGCAGGAAGACGTCTTCTGTTGATCGCTCCAAGGATCCTGGAGGATGACCCTGCGGCATTGCCGGCGTTTCTGCTGTGGACAATGACCTTGATGCCTGCCTTCAGGGCCTCATTCACGTATGAGATGTCCGTCAGTGAGTTGAAGTGGCAATGGACTATGTCATACCGTTCCTCTGCAAGGAGGTTTCTGAAGTCGGCTATATGTCTGCCCCAGTTCCTGCGTCTGCTTGTTATGTACCTGAAACCGCAGCCCAGAGCGGAGAGCTCGTCGTGGAAGCATGGCTTCTCATCGTCGAAGGCAAGGAAATCGAAATGGAAGCACGAGCGGTCAATGTTCCTCGAGATCTTGAGAAGATATGTCTCTATCCCTCCAAGGTGGGTATCAAGACCCACATGAAGCACCTTTACCAAAGCCATCCAACCTCCACAACAGAGGATTCTAACAGATATCACGATTATTAACCATACCGGTTTCACCCTTGCAGTCTTCCGCCGCCACTGGTATCCTAAAACACGATGCAGCCCCTCAGAATCCTACAGATAAGCTATGACATGAACCTCGGTGGAGCAGAGACCCTGGTGATGAACATATACAGGAACATCGACAGGTCCAAGGTCCAGTTCGACTTCCTGCTCCACAGCCCTGAGAGGTCAGCCTACGAGGACGAGATAGAGGCCCTGGGCGGCAGGATACACCGGATACCACGGTTTCTGGGCTACAACAGGATACCCTATGACAAGGCTCTGGGCGGTTTTCTGAAGGCCCACCCCGAATACACCATCATCCACGACCATCTGATGGACTCGGCATCCGAGACGTTCAGGGTGGCCAAAAGGCTGGGAAGGACCACAATAGCGCACAGCCACATAGCGGATGTCCCGAAGTCACTCGGGGAGTTCATAAGGGGATTCTTCAGGAAGGACCTCTGGAGAAGGTCGGACTACAGGTTCGCATGCTCAGAGGCCGCCGGCCTGTGGCTGTACAGGGGAAAGGCGGACTTCACCGTCCTAAGAAACGGCATAGAGACGGACAGGTACAGGTTCGACCAGGCCACAAGGGCCCGGGTCAGGCAGGCCTTCAACGCGGCTGGTGCCACAAGGCTCTACGGCACTATAGGAAGGCTTGAGCCCCAGAAGAACCAGAGCAGGCTTCTGGACATCTTCAAGGCGGTTCTGGACAGGGCTCCAGACTCGATTCTGGTGCTGATAGGGACAGGATCCCTGGAAGCGGAGCTCAAAGGCAAGGCAAAGACCCTGGGAATTGACCGGAAAGTCATCTTCACAGGACCAAGAAGGGATGTGAACGATATCCTGATGGGGCTTGATGCATTCATTTTACCTTCACTTTATGAAGGATTAGGCATTGTTCTGGTGGAAGCTCAGGCTTCAGGGCTGCCGTGCATCTACACTGACACGATTCCTCAGGACGTTGACCTTGTGCCTGCCCTGCTGAACAGGACAAGCCTTGAGGAGAGCGATGGTGCATGGGCTGAAAGGATCATAAATGCCCGTTCGGAAGCGACTGAAAGGGACATCTGCTTCAGGGAGGTCGCGGAGAAAGGCTACGACATCAGGGCAACGGCCGCACAGCTTCAGGACTTCTATCTGAATCTGCAGAGGCTGAATCAGTAGAGGAAACCCATTCCTATGTAGATCTCGTACTCGACCTCGGACAGGGACTTCTCCCCCTTTGCAAGCGCAACAAGGTCATTTGCGTTTATGCCCAGAGAGCCTCTGATCGGATAGCTTGGGAAGTCATCGAGTATGACTATCCCCTCGCCGCCCACTGTCGTGATTGTGCGGAAGCCTCTCTCGGCGGCATCGTCGCTCACAATCAGAAGATCCATGAAAGGGTTCACATAGCTCTTGCAGAAATCCTTTATCTGTATAAAGTTAACCATCAGATCCAGATTGAAGGCAATGGCGTTTCTGTGCATCGGCACCACCTCGGTATCCACAAGCGGGTTGTCAAGACGCACGCCTCTGATGTAGTCGGCTATGGCGGAGTCCTTTGAGAACTGGAAGTACTGGGCCCTGTCCGAGATGGTCATGGAGACCCTGGCTGACGGATTGAACCATGAGGTCAGAGGATAGAAGACGCTCGCCGAGGTCCACAGGCGGAACGAGGTCCTGTCAACCTCATTGATGGGATAGCTCAGAAGGTCCATCCTGACATCATAGGAATAGCCCTTCCTGAAGTTCCCTATCCAGTCTACATCGTACTTCGATGAGCTGAGGGCAAGGTCGAAGTACGGGACCAGGATCTCCGCCTCGTAGTCATACTGGACGTAGAACATGAAAAGCGTGTTCAGAGTCAGCAGGTCGGCGATCGGGAAGTCCCTTCCCGCACCGGTGCCGAGCTCGATGAAGTCCAATCCCTTGTTGACATCGTCCGGTTTGTTGATCTGCTCCGTGTTCAGGATGGTCAGGCTGTAGACCCCATACTGGAGATTGTGGCTCAGCTCCGTCTTGGTGTCGAACTCGTTGGTCTGGATCTTGTGTATGTAGGTGGTCTTCAGGGCAAGGTTGTCCAGCTTCACGTTGTTGAACTTGAAGCTCACCGTGCTGTGGATGTCAGCAAGACCCCATGGGCTGTCGAACTCGGAACCCACAGGGGCTATGGAGAGACCGGCCGTGGCGGACATCTCGAAGTCCTTTATCCTGATGCGGTACACGCCTGCATCGAACGAGAAGTTCGAGTTCCCCCATTTCAGAAGGTCGATCACCCCGGTCGTTGAGGCCGTCATCGTTGATTCACCTATCGTGATGTCGCTGACGGAGAGCTCCCAGTCGAAGTTCCCCTTCCTGAACTCGTTCTCCTGCTGCGTGAATCCGAAGTAGCCGTAGAGGTTCGTGAACTTTCCCCCAAGGTTCTTGTCGTACATCTTGATTCCCAGCTTGAAGCCGTAGTTGGAGTCGTATTTCGGATAAGGGAGGATGAAGATGGACTTGGCGTCCCAGATCAGGAAGGTGACTTTCACGGAGCCCATCCCCTTGGCCAGGTTCTCCGAGACATCGTACTTGTACACAACATTGCTGAACAGCCTGAGATTCAGAAGGTCCTGCTTCTTCTCCTCCAGGAAGGCCTCAAGGGAATCCGCGCTGTCGAAGGTGGCTCCGATGCTTCCGACTATCTTGGACAGCTGTGCAGGGTCAGTCTTCCCCGTCACGGAGAAGGATATGTCCACAATCTCATATTGCACAGCGAAAAGGGGGACTGCAATGAACAAAATCAATAGTACGGCGAAAAGTCTCTTCACTTGGAATTCCTCGGGCCCATATGGTAATCAAATGCAAAGCCTCCGTCAACGAAGGCCCTTGATGGAAAAACACCTGTGGACTAGAATTGTTACCATGTTCAAGAAGTCTTTCCTTGCATGCCTGTTCGCAGTCATGGCGATTCAGCTTGCTTTCTCCGCACAGCAGAAGATATATCCGGTGGACAGCGCAGAGTATGCGGCAATAAGCGACATGTACCTTGCAACCGGCCATGCATTGCCGTCATCCACAGGCCCCTGGAGTGATGCGGAGCTCAGACTCATGCTTGAGAAGCTGGACAGGGACGGCCTCCCGCAGGCTCTCAGGAACGACTACGACTGGGTCCTCTCCAGACTTGACGAGAGCTTCATCCTCCAGACGGAGCCGATTGCCATCGACGTCTCATTGGACGCCACCCTTGAGCTCTATGCGCACACCAACACAGATGGTCCTGAAAGGGAGGACATCAACGGAATCCGGGAGAAGGCCTTTGTGGGCCGTGGCAACTGGGCCTATGACCTTGTCCATGCGGACCCCCTTCTCCAGATCTCTGCGGAGATTGACGTCAAGGACTCCCTGTACCTCTACTTCGCAATGCCGCTCAAACAGGGCTTCCATGCAGGTGCAGGCTGGCAGTATGAGATCGGCAGCACAAACATCGGAAGCAACATACCGGGACTCCAGACAACCGACTTCAACTTCTGCATGGACCCGAACAGCCCATACAGGGCTTTCGTCTCCTTCGGTTCGGCGTTCTGGAACCTGCAGATAGGAAGGGACAGGCTGAACTGGGGCCATGGAACCACAGGCAATCTGGTGATGAGCGACAACCTTCCGTACCACGACATGCTGAGGTTCTCCACCTTCTCCAGAAAGTTCAAGTTCACATTCCTTGTCAGCTCCTTCCGCAACAAGATCAACTACTACGTTCCTTCGTACAGGGGCTCGAAGACTGATGACAAGGAGGAGATAGCGGGCATAAACCTCTATGTCGCCCACAGGATAGAGGGAAGGTTTCTGAACGACAGACTTGCGGTGACTGTCACAGAGGCCATAATGTACGCCTCGGACACAGGAACACTGGATCTGCGGGTGCTGAACCCCGCCTATCTGCTCCACAATCTGTATATAGCATCGAATTCGAATTCAACGATAGCCTTGGAGATTGATTTCACTCCAATTAATGGACTGAACCTTTATGTACAGGCCATTCTTGACGACTTCGCAATCCCCGGCGGAGAGGATGTTGCAAGCGCAGACACCTTCGGGTACCCCAATGCGCTGGGGTACCTTGCAGGGGCCACATATCTGCTTCCCCTTGAGAGCTCGACCCTCAGATTCAACATCGAGGGTGCCTATGTGGACCCATACACGTACCTGAGGTACAAGACGGACCCATCAGACACCACAGAGAGCTACGGCGTGGACTATGTGGTGCCTGTCAGGACATATGTGAGCTCGTCCAGGATGACCGACAGTGTGGTCTACGACGAATACTTTCTGGGCTACAGGCATGGCGGTGACAGCATAGTGGCCAACCTCAATGTGGAATGGAGGCGCAGCAGGGTCTTCACAATCTCCGGCAACGCCTTCTTCATGGCCCACGGAACCCATGACATGTGGACCAGATGGGCCAAGGTCGGAGGAAGCCCGTCATGGAACCAGAGCGGAGTCACACCCACAACGGACCACGAGACCGGAAGCTACAGATACCTGGACTCCGAGGTCGCCGCAAGGGATGCGGTCTGCTTCACCCTGGACGTTGGAGCCTACGGTCTTTATCACATCAGCGACAGCCTCATGGCCTTCATGCAGGCTGATCTCATCACCGTCTGGAACATGTACAACAGCAGCGGAAACGCCATGTGCAGCGACTTCCAGCTGGTCATCGGGGCAAAATGCTCGCTGTGATTGTTGTTTAGCGGAATTTAGGGTATAAAGGTCATACCTATGAGCAGAGAAAAGAGCAAATTCGAGAAATACCAGTTCTCCCTGAGGTTCATTCTGGACTGCGTGTCCATAGTGTTGGCATGGGTCCTTTCATATTTCCTGAGGTTCTACGTTCTTCCAGGGGCGCAGAAGGACTCCCAGCTCCTGTTTGCAGGACTGTCCGCATTGGCCATCCTGTCATCCCTGGTCTTCCTCTTCGGCTTCAAGATGTACGAGCAGAAGATAAACTCAAGCAGGCGTCTTGAGCTTGAAGGAATAGTCAAGGTGTCCCTTTGCAGCTTCCTGACCTTTGTCGTCGTCTATTACTACCTGTTCGACCTCAAGGTCAGCAGAATAGCCCTTGTCATATACGGGCTGATGCTCTTCACCCTGCTGTGCCTTGGCAGAGGCATGGCCCACTCAATGATAGACAGACAGGTGCAGAAAGGCAGGTTCAAGCAGAGAGCCCTTCTTTACGGCTATGGTCCGAAACTGACAAGCTACTACAACGCAGTGGTCAGGGAAGGGAAAAACTCCAGAATAGAGTTCATAGGCCAATATGGAGGCAAGGAGAGGATCGGGGACCTGAGGCAGATCGAAGGGGAATCTCTGGAGAGCGTGGTCAAGGAGAACGGCATTGACTTTGTGGTCATCAGCTTCCCCAGCGGCTCGGAAGCAAAGGACGGCGCAGTCCACGAGGGCCTTGAGCTTCTCAACGCGAATGTGCTTCTGCTCCCCAACATCCCGAACTCCTATGCCGGTTCCAAGATCACAGACTTCCACTCCATCCCCGTTGTGCAGCTGAACAGCTCTGAGCTCTCCCTTGGCAAGAGATTCATCAAGCGCACATTCGATGTTGTGTCCTGCTCGATTGCAGTCGTGCTGCTCTCGCCTCTCTATCTGCTTCTGGCGCTCATGGTGAAGATATCGTCCCCCGGCCCCGTCTTCTTCAGACAGAAGCGCGTCACAAGGGACGGCAAGGTGTTCGAGATGCTCAAGTTCAGGTCAATGCGTATAGACATGCCTGAGCAGAACGGTCCGCACTGGACGGAGGAGAACGACCCCAGGGTCACGAAGATCGGCAAACTTCTCAGGAAGACCAGTCTGGACGAGCTTCCGCAGTTCTTCAATGTGCTTGGAGGCTCCATGAGCCTGATCGGCCCGAGACCCGAGAGGCCTGAGCTTGTCGAGGAGTTCAAGAAGACAATCCCTGGCTATGACATCAGACACAAGGTCAAGGCCGGCATCACCGGTTGGGCCCAGGTCAACGGACTCAGGGGAAACACCTCCATAGAGAAGCGTATAGCATATGACCTGAACTATGTGAGGAACTGGAACCTGTTCCTTGACATGAAGATTGTGGTTCTGACATTCTTCACCGGTTTCATAAACAAGAACGCCTATTGATCCAAGGAGAGATCCAAGATGAAACGTACAGCGACCATTCTTCTGCTTCTTGCAGTCTGCTTTTCAGCATTCGCGGCCCAATCCCTTGTCCAGATGCTTCCAACCTTTTCCGAGTCCCAGATGCAGAAAATCCTGTCCGACACGACCATAGAGGCCCTGACGACAGAGGGCCAGTCCCTGGCCGCAATCGCACCTGCAGGCTCGCAGGGGGCCAAGCTGGCCGCACAGGCCGATGCCATGGATGGCGGATTCGCCGTTGCAGGCCTGTCCTTCATCCCATACCCTGAGTCATACTCGAAGATGTCCGAGCAGGAGCGGAGGGTGGCCGTCTACAACGTCATCAGAAGCATCTCCACCCAGAAGGGGATAACCTACATCTCCCATATGGCAGGAGACAAGCCTACGGTGCTCTTCGAGGACAGCTATCTCCTCAGCGACCCTGACAAGATGGACAGCAGGATCCCGGACCCTGTGGCATCGGAGGTGCCGTCCGCATTCAGCTGCTACGCATACCAGAAGGACAACAGGTTCGGGAAGAACGTCTACAAGGTCACATATGACATCCAGGAAAGCGATTTCCTCATGAGGATCACGAACCACACCAAGATGAAGTACATGGGGGTCTCCTGCGTCGACAGGGAAGGCCTGAACATGTACCTTGAGATAATAGCCGCAGATGAGGGGTTCATCCTCTACACAATGGCCGTGGTTCAGGACCGCAAACCGCAGGTCAAGGTTCTTTTCATAACGGTTGACCTTCCAAGCGCCTTCATGAGAAGGACCACCGCCCTCAAGGAGTGGTTCGAGATGAGGGTCAAACAGTGAAGAGAGCAGCCTTACTTGCACTCCTGCTGATCCTGTCCGCGGTCTTCTGCTCCCAGGCCTTTGCGGACACCTTCCCTCTCGATCCCTCCGAGGTCAACGGCTTTGACAGAAGGTTCATGCACAGCTACAACCAGATTCTGGACAACACCGCAACGGCTTTGGAGGTAGTCTCTCTCCTCACGCCTGCCGTGCTTCTCTCCGAGGACACAGACCAGTATCTGAAGATCGGAGTGATGTACCTTGAGACCGCCGCCATAGCCTTCGGGACAAGGACAGTGCTCAAGCACCTGGTGGAGAGGCCAAGACCGTACATGTACTATGATGGCTACCCTCAGGAGGACGACTGGAACAGGTCCTTCCCATCGGGGCACTCCCTGATGAGCTTTGCAGGGGCATCATTCGCCTCCTACGTGTTCTGCAAGTACAACCCGGGCTCCAGATGGAACATCCCGGTCACAGTGGCCTCCTACGCCATCGCAGCCGCAACTGCAGCTCTGAGGGTGGCAAGCGGGAACCACTTTGCAACCGATGTCCTGGCAGGAGCCGCGATAGGCACCGCCATAGGGATAGGTGTGCCTGCGCTCCACACACTGTTCGCAGACCAGGACCTGGAGGTCTCCGCCTCACCATTCGGCCTGGTGTTCAGGAAATCGTTCTGATTTCAGAATTTCATCTCCGCACCGATTGTGAACTGATGGTCAGTTGACCTGCCGCAGATGAAGTCGTACTGGCCGTAGACTGCGTATCTGCCGAAATGCTTCTTTGCAGACAGCTCCACAAGCCCGAAGATCCAAGACTCCCCGGAAGGGGCGAAGGAATCGTCGTCCATCCGGAACAGGGACCGGACGTCCCTCTCCCCATGGACCACCAGGACGCCCTCTGCGCCGGCCGTCCAATCAGATGGGACCTCGTAGGTGACCTTTAGATCGGCCACAACGGCATCGCTTCCATAGGTGTAGCCTATGTAGAACATCCTGTTGCGGAAGCTTCCTATATAGCCAAGTCCGGGGTCATCGAGGTGCTGCGTAGTCTCCCCATGCTCAACATCTATGTCATCCTTTGCCCTATGGTACAGATACGGCAT
>JAFVFA010000243.1 GCA_017475725.1 Spirochaetales bacterium | reverse complement strand
GCCGAGGACCATCTTTCCGTAGCCTTCAGCGATCTTCTTCCAAGGTCCGAACATGACGTTGTTGAATGCCTGCTGGAAGTAGAACTGTGAGACCGGTGTGACTGATGTTCCGAATCCGCCCTTTGCGACAGTCTCGCCCATTGCCTCGACGATCTGCGGATACTTGTCCATGAGACCGTTGTCTCTGAGCATCTGTGTGTTTGCTGTGAGAGCTCCACCCGGGAGAGGGAAGAACGGGATCTCAGGGCTGACCTTTGCTGCCTCCGGTGGCAGGAAGTAGTCCTTCATACACTCCTTGAAGACTGACTCTGCCTTCTGGACTGCGTGGATGTCGACTCCGAGGTCGTACTCCGTTCCGCGGAGGGCGTGCCACATTGTGACGATGTCAACCTGGCATGTTCCGCCTGAGACAGGCTGCATTGAGAGGTCGAGCTGGTTTGCACCTGCATCGAGGGCTGCCATGTACTGTGCAACACAGGTTCCTGCTGTGTCGTGGCTGTGCATGACGATTGTGACGTCCTTTCCTACAAGGGCCCTTGCTCTCTTGATTGTCTCGTAGACCGTTTTTGGTGTTGATGTTCCGGAAGCGTCCTTGAAGCAGATGCTGTCGAACGGGATGCCTGCATCGAGGATCTGTCTGAGGACTCTCTCGTAGAAGTCAGGGTCGTGGGCTCCTGTCGTCTTCGGGGGAAGGCTCATCATGGTGACTGTGACCTCGTGCTTGAGACCTGCGTTGTGGATCGAGTTTCCGCTGTCGATCAGGTTGTTGACGTCGTTCAGTGCATCGAAGTTTCTGATTGTGGTCATTCCATGCTTCTTGAACATCTTGGCATGCAGGTCGATGATGTCACGTGGCTGTGAATCGAGTCCAACGACATTGACTCCTCTGGAGAGGGTCTGGAGGTTCGCATCAGGTCCTGCGACCCTTCTGAACTCGTCCATCATCTCGAAGGCGTCCTCGTTGCTGTAGAAGTAGAGAGCCTGGAAGCGAGCTCCGCCGCCTGCCTCGAAGTGTGTGATCCCCGCCTTGCGTGCTGCATCAACAGCAGGCATGAAATCCTTGGTGAATACTCTGGCTCCATAGACGGACTGGAAACCGTCTCTGAAGGCTGTACACATGAAATCTACTTTCTTCATCTTCCTCTACCTCAACTCTTTGATTTCGCGACTGCAGCTGCGATGGCCACTGCTATCTCGGCATCGCTTGATGCAACAGCAACCGCCGCAGGGGCTGCCTGCGCCACTGGTGCTGCCGGCTTCTTCTTCTCGAACTTTCTGACAATCTTGGACACTCCCTTTGTGGTGAACACAAGTATCGTCAGAAACACAAAGACTATCGCCATTCCAAGGACCATCAGAACGACTCCGTTCTTCAGCTGGGTGGCCAAGACGTCTTTGGGCAACTGTGCTAGTAAGTACATAGTCACTTCCTTAAAAACTTTGATTGCGAACTGTGGTTGAACTCCACGGAACTTCGCTTCTGATATATTACTTTTTATGGCATGTCAAGTTCAACCCTTTTGGGTTCAAATGGAGTAGTAAAAGTTTTACTGGTTTTATGGTGTAAACGTTTGCGCCAAAATGGGTTTAGTCAGGATTTCACAATGTTTCGGGAAAAGGAAGGACAATTCCGATACGTAGAGGGGAGACCATTTCAGTGCGTGATTGAAATATCAGTTTCTAAGTATTGTGGAGTTCGCAGGCACGCTGTGCGTCAGCCAGACATTGCCTCCGATTGTGCTGTTGTCGCCTATGTGGGTGTCGCCGCCGAGAATGGTGGCTCCGGCGTAGATGACCACGTTGTTGCCGATCTTCGGATGTCGGTCGATGCCCTTGATGGGCTTTCCGTCATCGCCCACAGGGAAGCTCTTGGCTCCGAGTGTGACGCCTTGGTAGAGCTTGACGTGCTGGCCGATCACCGTGGTCTCTCCGATGACGACCCCTGTTCCGTGGTCGATGAAGAAGTAGGCTCCGATCCTTGCCCCGGGGTGGATGTCTATACCAGTGTGATGATGTGCATACTCCGTCATGATCCTGGGGATGTATGGGATCTGCAGCTCGTAGAGCAGATGCGCCACACGGAAGACGCTTATGGCCTCGAATCCCGGATAGGCCAGCATGATCTCCGTCTTGTCCCTTGCGGCCGGGTCTCCATCGTAGGCAGCCTGGACATCCGTCTCCAGAAGCTCCTTTATCCGGTCAAGGCCAAGCAGAATGTCCTTTGTGATGGCAGAGACGTCCGCACCAGGCATGACCCATGGGATCAGCTCGGCCAGGAGCTCTTCGGCATCTATCCTGTTCTCTATGATGGTCGCGGCTGCACAGGGGTTCTCGTTGAAGATCTCAGGATACATTACGCTTCTGAGCTTCTTTATCAGGAGGTATACCTTGTCATTCAATCCCGCATAGCATTTCTGGCCGAAGATGTTTTCCATGTGCACGATACTATTCAAAAGAATGACATTTGTAAATAAGCCGCCCCCGCCGCATCTCTTGCCCAATGGGGGATAAAAGACTATCTTTGGGTCGGAATACAGAATACATTACACGGGGGCGAACATGCCAAGTGAAAGCGAACTTCAGGATCTGAGGATCCACGACAGGATGAGCAGAATAGACCGCAAGATCCTGATCATGAGCGGAAAGGGCGGAGTAGGCAAGAGCACGGTCACTGTTAACCTTGCAAATGCTCTGCTTGTACAGGGACATACGGTTGGAGTACTTGATACGGACATACATGGACCGAACATCGCCAAGATGTTCGGTTGTGAGGGTAACATCCTTCAGACAACTGAGGATGGATCCAGCATTCTTCCTGTCTGTCCGAGGGAAGGATTGAAGGTTGTAAGCCTAAGTTTTGCACTCAGTGATCCGGATCAGGCCATCGTTTTCCGTGGTCCCATGAAGATCGGTGTGATCAAGCAGTTCCTTGCTGACGTGGAGTGGGGCACATTGGACTATCTGCTGATCGATTCCCCTCCCGGAACAGGAGACGAGCAGCTGGCAGTCTGCCAGAGCACTCCAGACCTCACGGGTTCTATAATCGTCACAACCCCTCAGCAGGTTGCGATTCTTGATGCCAGAAAGAGCATAAGCTTCGCCCATCAGCTGGATCTGAACGTGATAGGGCTCATCGAGAACATGAGCTATCTGGTATGCCCTGACTGCGGGAAGCAGATTCCCGTGTTCGGCAAGGACGGCGGAAAGAACCTCTGCATGGAGATGCACATACCGTTCCTTGGCGGGATTCCGATGGAGCTCGGTCTGCAGCAGGACGAGGACTGCGGCGTGAACTGGATTGAGGGGAACCCTGACAGCGCAAGCGCAAAGGCCTTCAGCGAGATTGCCTCCTTCCTCCACAGCTCGGTCAGATTCCGCCACACCCCATATGAGCCGAAGATCTCGTCGTGCGCTCCATCCTCATGTGCGAGCTGCAAGCAGAACTGTCCGTCAAAGGGCAAGCAGGACTGAGACGCTCGAACAAGGGTCTACCATAGTCAAACGAGGTGTTTCGGCACCTCGTTTTTCATGCCATTCTGCAGACATTCACGGAAGGCTGTTGCCTGCAGATCTGTAGAGCTCGTACCATTGGGCCCTTGTCAGATCAACCGATGCCGCGGCAGAGGCGCTTCGTATCCTGTCCGCGTTCATCGTCCCTAGCATCACCTGCATCTTCGCCGGATATCTGAGCAGCCAGGCATAGGCAATGGCATCAGGCGTCACGCTGAATTCCCTGGCAAGGCGGTCCAGAACCTTGTTGAGCTCCGCATATTCAGGGTCTCCGATGAAGACGCCCTTGAAGAAGCCTTTCTGAAGTGGGGACCAGCACTGGACTATGATGTTCCTCATCCTGCAGTACTCAAGTGTGCCGGAGGCCCTGACCACGGCACCATCGAAGTCGGTGTTCACGTTGATGCCTTCATCGATCATCGGAGTGTGGGCAAGGCTCATCTGGAGCTGGTCAGCTGTGATGGTGACTGAAGCCTTGTCCTCCATTGCACAGCCAAGCATCTCCATCTGATAGCGGTTCATGTTGGACACTCCAAAGGATGAGACCTTACCAGAGCTTTTCAGCTCTCTGAAGGCCGAGGTCACCTCGTCCGGATCCATCAGGGCATCAGGTCGGTGAAGCAGAAGGCAGTCGATTCTCTCGACGCCAAGCCTTTTCAGAATGCCGTCCACAGAGGAGAGTATGTGCTCCCTGGAGAAGTCATACATGCCGTTGCGTATTGCGCACTTGGACTGGATGAAGATCCTGTCCCTGAGCCCTGGGTTCCTCTTGAGGACCTGACCGAAGAGCTCCTCGCTCCTTCCTGCACCATAGATGTCGGCATGGTCGAAGAAGTTCATGCCGCTGTCAAGTGCGGCGTTTACGGCTTTCTCTGCGTCAGAGATGTCCAGATCGGCCATTCTCATGCAACCGAGGCCTATGACTGAGACCTCTCTGCCTGTGTTCCCGAACTCTATGTACTTCATCCCAATCCCCCTTGTTCCTCTCCTTTTGACTATAGCATGAAACCAATGAGACGAAAAACCGATTGTTGATTTGTTCATGTGATTGCAATAGATTGTATGGGTACACTTGAGAGGGGGATCTGTATGGACAAGATGGACATTGTGAAGGCAAG
>JAFVFA010000242.1 GCA_017475725.1 Spirochaetales bacterium | reverse complement strand
CTTGTACAGGTCAGCATATGAGCTGTTTGTGCATGAACCGATGGCTATCTGGTTCACAGGAAGACCTGCAAGCTCACAGACCTTCCTGACATTCCCTGGTGAATGCGGGCATGCCACCATGGGAACCACAGAGGACAGGTCAATCTCGAACAGACCCTCATACACGGCATCCGGGTCAGCGCAGAGCGGAGTGTAGTCATCACCCCTGCCCTGGGCCTTGAGAAAGGCCCTTGTGACCTCATCGGACGGGAACACAGACGTGGTCACACCGCATTCGGCTCCCATGTTGCAGATTGTGGCTCTCTCCGGGATGCTCAGCGTCGCCACGCCAGGACCTGTGTACTCGAACACTGTGTTGACGTTGCCCTTGACCCCGAAATGCTCCAGGACCGTCAGTATCACGTCCTTTGCAGTGCAGAACGGTTTCAGCTTTCCGGTCAACCTTATCTCAATCACCTTCGGACAGATTATGGAGAACGGGATTCCTGCCATGGCAAGCGCCACATCAAGACCACCCGCCCCAATGGCTATCATCCCTATTCCGCCACCTGTAGGTGTGTGGGAGTCCGATCCTATCAGGGTCTTTCCGGGGACACCGAAGCGCTCCAGATGGACCTGATGGCAGATTCCGTTGCCGGGTCTTGAGAACACAATCCCCTTGGCCGCTGCCACGGACTGGAGATACCTGTGGTCGTCAGCGTTCTCGAATCCCACCTGGACTGTGTTGTGGTCCACATAGCTTACTGCAAGCTCGTTCCTTATGTGGTCAAGCCCAAGGGACTCGAACTGAAGATAGGCCATTGTGCCTGTAGCATCCTGTGTCAGGGTCTGGTCTATTCTGACCCCTATGCTCTCACCAGCAACCATCTTGCCGCTCACAAGATGGGACTTCAGCACCTTATATGCAATTCCAAGTCCCATAGAAGCCTCCGGAAAAGGAAATTTACATATTTATACCATATATTTGAATCCATATTCAATATAGGTACAATTGTCGAGCCAACACCCCATTGAAGGCAGGATGCAAAGTGTAATAACATCATTACATGACCATAACAATAACCGACGGACAGAAAAGCCTTGAATGTGCCTTCACCGAAGGCGAAGGTCTTCTGACAGTGATAAAGCGGAACATACATTTCAACAGCCCCTGCGGAGGCAGAGGCTTCTGCGGAGTATGCCAGGCCGATGTCAAGAAACCGGGAAGAGATGACTTCAGACCAGAGCTGACCTGCTTTCTGAAGGCCCAGGACGGCATGGTCGTCAGAGTAAGGTCAATCCACCCTGCCGACTCTTGATATCCGCTTGCTTGGCAGTATGGCCTCAGCCGGGCAGACCAGTGAGCACAACTGGCAGCCCACGCATTTCCTTCCGTCAAGCTTCACGGTCCTCTCGACAGGATTCCACTCCAGAGCCTGATGCCCTCCGTCGCGGCAGCTTATGTAGCAGCGTCCGCAGCCTATGCACCTCTCCTTGTCGACAATCGGGAATACCACAGTGTCACGTTCCATGGAGTCGTTCGACACCAAAGAGCCCAGTGAAAGGCCCACAAGCTCGGATACAGACCTGTAGTTCCTCTGGGCCATGTAGATCTGCAGCCCGGCCTTCAGGTCATCGATTATCCTGTAGCCGTACTCCATCACGGATGTTGTGACCTGGATGCTGGAGGCACCCATCAGCAGGAACTCAAGGGCATCACGCCAGGTGTATACTCCACCCATACCGCTCAGATGGATCCCCTTGAGTGCAGGGTCTGAGGCAAGCTCTGACATGAACCTCAGAGCAATTGGCTTGACCGCAGCGCCGGAGTAGCCGCCGACCATGGTCCTTCCGTGCACAGATGGCAGACCCACAAGCGTGTCGACGTTGACCCCTGTTATGGACTTGATTGTGTTGATCGCAGCAATACCGTTGGCCCCACTTTCGACAGATGCCCTTGCAGGCACACAGATGTCCGTTATGTTCGGTGTCATCTTGGCAAGTATCGGAAGAGCGCTTCCTCTGCGTGCTGCAGCCGTGTAACGTCTGCAGGCATCGGGGTCCTGTCCAACGTCGCTTCCGGTTCCCTTTGCCTCCATGTTCGGGCAGGAGAAGTTCAGCTCTATCACATCGGCACCGGCCTCGGTGACCTTTTTTGCCAGATAGGTCCACTCATCCTCGTTGCGCCCCATGATGGAGGCCACGATGACCTTTGACGGATAGTTCCTCTTAAGGGCCCTGAAGATCCCCATGTTCTCCTCAAGGCTGTGGTCAGAGAGCTGCTCGATGTTCTTGAACCCGCTCCACTGTCCGCTCGATGACTTCGTCACGGAGAACCGTGGAGATGCCTCGTGGATGTCAAGGAGACAGATGGTCTTGAAGCTGACACCAGCCCATCCCATCTCGAATGCTCTGGCGCACATCTCATAGTTGCTGCAGACGACCGAGGACGAAAGCAGAAACGGGTTCTCAAGCCTGACACCACAGATGTCACATGACAGGTCAATGTCTTCATAGCCCTGAGTTCCCTCGAATTCCGAACTGTTGTCAGAGAAATAGGATACAATCCTTGAAAGGTCCACATTCATTGGACAAACTTGACCTGCCTTGGCAAGCTGGGAATCCAGGTCCGGACAGGAGCCCTTCTCCGGAAGCATCGACACGGCCAGATCAAGGTCATCCAGTCTCAGGGCCTGCAGGAACCTTCCAGGAGAGAAGGCGTTGCAGGCACCGTTGCATGGTGCGTCATGGCACATTGCACAGGATGCTATCTCGCTTCTGATTTCGGGTTGGATTCTGTGTACCATGATGGCCTCCTCAACATAGCCGGAACACCGGCAGAACAAAGCAGATCAGAAACCGAATTTCGCCACAGCCTTCTCCATCACCTTGGATATGATGCCGAACATGCTGGTGTAGCCTGAATCAACCATCATGACAGTCATGTTGGAGAACATGTCCTTCAGATCGTAGATGAACATCGCAGCTGTCCTCTGCACAGCATCCGCGGAATCCACAGCTGTGAAGTCGGGGAACTCGTCAAGTCCCAACAGGATCTGGATGTCAACGAAGTTTATGAACAGACCGATTCCGATCGCATAGAGCTTGTCCAGGAAGACCGCGTCCTCTAACAGATCAGAATCATATCCCATATACAGCATCAGGTCCAATCCGACTGCCTCATCCATCAGATGGGAGGCAGCATTCAGTATCTCGCCGCCACTTTCAAGCATCCTGTCATCGACACCTTCCACCGGCTGGGCGAAAGGATAGTCACCGAAGTTCACAAGGGACTTGTAGTTTGAGTTCACATAGGACTCGACGAACGAGTACCAGGTCCCGTCTATCACATTGAACCTGTCCAGCATGACAATGAATGTGCAGACCTCATACCTTCCAACATCCTCGATCTGGAACCCCAGGGACTCATCGATCTCAGGGACCTCGGCAAGATAGTCCGCAAAGCTGCCTCTTGGGACATATTGGCTGACCGCAACGTCATAGGCGGCCCTCAGGGCACTGGCCTGTGCCACAGTTGCATGGTACCTGGCCTTGCTGACCTTGCCGTCACCATCTGTGATCAGCTCTATCAGGTTTCTCATCGGGACCTTCAGGGCGGAAAGCACAGGCCTGTCTCCAGCGGCCCTGGATGTGGATCTGGCCATTGACATGAGATTGTCCATGGCAACCCCCAGATCAACGCCGCCTACAAGATCCAGCTCACCAATATCGGTCAGTGCAATCAGGGTAGAGACGGCACCCATCGCATCGGAGACAAGCTCGAGATCCGACTTTGACTGCAGGGATTCTGCCAAGGAGCTCACAACAGACACTACAACGACATCCGCATAGCTTGGGACATAGTCGTCTCTGCCCATCAGGGCATCAAGGGACTCCGCTGCATCGCCCACCGTTGCCAGCATCTCCTTGACAACCACTGAGTCACCCTCTTTCGATGCAACGTCAACTGTCGCCACAGCCTCCCTGATCGCTGCACGCACTGCTGCGGCATCCGATACGCTGACAGGCCGGTTCAGGCTCTCCTTCAGATAGGAGACCTTCGACGGTGAGTCCGAGATCTCACCCACATAGCCCACAATCGACTTCGCCCTATCCAGATCGACAGAGTATGAATCGCCATTCCTCGAGACGGAGGACCGGACCTCGGAAGATGCCTCTTCAGCCACCCTCAAATCAGCCTTTATGCCGTAGATGTTACCGCCCATCCTGCCCATCATGTCAGCAATGGTGTTCTGGGAGCACGAAACCAGACCCAAGACCATCAACACTGCCAGAAAAAAAAGAAAGCTCTTCCTCATATCTCCACCATCTGCCTTTGATGCAACTATATAACAAAAAGATAAACGCTAACAATTCAAATCGCACCAATATCACAAAAAAAGGAGTCACCTTCCGATGACTCCAATGCATGACCACAGATGTCCGATCAGCCTTCAGCCTTGATCTGCTTGTAGAACTCAGCCTGTGCACCCGCCATGTACGGATTGACATAGAAGACACCCACCAGACCGAATGTGATT
>JAFVFA010000241.1 GCA_017475725.1 Spirochaetales bacterium | reverse complement strand
GGCAGCTTCTTTGCCATGTAGGCGGTCAGCTCCGTCTGCGGAGTGATCGGGTACCCGAAGTAATGCCTGCATCCAGCGCGGAGAGCAGCCTCTGCAATGGCCTCATTTCCTTTCATCAAAACTTTCTCTGGCATCCGATCCCCCTCATTTCTCGACCGTTATGACACAGTCAGGGCACATCGTCGCGCAGAAAGCGCAAGCTATGCACTTGCTCTGGTCCGTCATCACGGCAGGGTTGTGACCCTTTTTGTTGATCTTGTTCCTGTCAAGCGCAAGGATGTGCTTCGGACAGGCGTCCACACAGAGCCCGCAGCCCTTGCAGATGTCCTCTTTGAATGTCACTTTCGCCATTGGAATTCCCCATGTCTTTTCATATTTCGAATGGTCTTTTCTGCAGTTTCACAGCGACCATGTCCTCATCTGCCACGCTCTCCTCCGCCGTCACAGCGACAAGCGGAAGCTTCACAGCCTTGCAAAGCTCCTCGCAGAGCCCGTAGGTGGCTCGCACCATCTCCGTTGTGGTCTCCGCTCCAAGATTGGAGTTGTTGATCACACCGGTGAAAGCAATACCGCAGGCCCCCTCTATCTCCCTCATCACCTCGATCGCCTCAGCGGCAGTCGTCGTCAGCGGCCTGTAGAAGTTCACCACGTAGAACATGTCGTAGTTGTTCTCCTCCAGGATGTAGGGGACGAATCTCCCCAGAGCGTAGGCTCCACGGTCATCGCCACCTATGTCCAGAACCGCATAGCATGAACGGTCCTCCACCAGCGAATAGGTCTCGCTCGGGAGAGCAGGAAGGTCAACGCTGCTGTTTGCGAACGGCAATGCGATGACCTTTACCCCAGCCGCCTCAAGTTCAGACTGGCTGTCCTTGGAGCGGAAATAGGGATTCACTATGTCGATGTCAGCAAGCGAGACAGGCAACCCCTGCTCCCTGAGTTTCAGGGCGTAGTTGACGGCAAGGTTCGTCTTGCCGCTGCCGTAGTGTCCGCAGAATAGCGCCATCCTCTTCATAGCTTCTCCCCTAAATTCAGTTCATTCAGGCCTTCAGACCGAGCTTGTAGACCCAACCCATGAAGTCCTCGACCTTACCGGTCTGCATACCGTAGAGGTTGTCGTAGAGCTTCTGTGCAACAGGACCGACCTTGCCGTCTCCGACCTTGTAGTCGACACCCTTGACGCAGAGTGTTCCGATCGGTGAGATGACTGCAGCTGTACCGGAGGCGAAGATTTCCTTCAGCTGGCCGTTCTTGCTGGCCTCCATGATCTCGTCGATGGAGAGCTTGCGCTCCGAGATCTTGATTCCCCAGTACTTGAGGAGCTGGATGACGGAGTCCCTTGTGATTCCAGGCAGGATGGTCTCCGAATCGAGCGGAGCTGTGATGACCTCGTCGCCGATCTTGAAGAAGGCGTTGGATGTGCCGATCTCCTCAACATACTTGTGCTCTGCGGCGTCAAGCCAGAGGACATCCTTGCAGTCGTACTTCATGGCATCCTGGCTTGCGCGCATTCCACCGCCGTAGTTTCCACCGACCTTTGCATAGCCCGTACCACCCTTGGCGGCGCGGATGTACTTGTCCTGAACGTAGATGCGGGTTGTTGAGAGTCCGCCGTCGTTGGCTGCGTAGTAGGAGCCTGTAGGAGAGAGGATGATCATGAACCTGTAGTGCTTTGCAGGAAGGACCGAGAACGAGACCTCGTCGCCGAAGATGAACGGTCTGATGTACAGGGCTGTTCCGGGAGCTGTGGGAACCCAGTCTATGTCCTCCTTTATGACGGCCTTGATTCCGGCAAGGAGAATGTCGCCCGGAAGCTCTGGGATGCACATTCTCTCGTTTGTGCGTGCCATTCTCTTGACGTTCATGTCAGGTCTGAAGATCTGGATCTCGCCGTCGGCGGTCCTGTAGGCCTTCATGCCCTCGAACATCATCTGGGCATAGTGGAGAACACATGATGCAGGCTCAATCAGAATCGGCTCATGCGGTACGACTCTTCCGTCATGCCAGCCCTGTCCCTCATCCCAGTCCATGCAGAACATGTGGTCTGTGAAGTATCTTGCGAATCCAAGCTTGCTCTGGTCTGCAGGCTTCTGCTTAGGATGCGTGGTCCTTGTTACCGGAAAATTGTAATCCATAATAATATCTCCTTTGCCTTTATCAATTTACTTTGTATAATTCGGGTCTTCTGTCAGCGAAGACGTTTATGCTTTTTCTTATACCATCAAGGATGCTCGGGTCAATGGTGGCGTAAAGGATGCCGGGCTCGGCGTCCATCTGGGCCAATCTGACGCCCCAGGGGTCAATGACCGCGCTGTGGCCTCCATACACCGTGCCCGCCGACTTCTCGGCCGAGTTGCAGCACGCGACGAACATCTGGTTCTCTATTGCCCTTGCCGCTGTCAGCGCCTCAAGGTGCGAGACTCTGACAAGAGGCCACTGGGACACCATGAACAGGACATCCAGCCCTCCCACGGTCATGGTCCTCGTCAGTTCAGGGAACCTGACGTCATAGCAGATGATGACGCCGCATCTGAGACCGTCCAGCATGAAAGTGGAGACATGGTCGCCCTTTCTGAAGAACAGGTCCTCCTCCATCGGGGAGAACAGATGGGTCTTGTCGTATTCAGCCACGCACTCACCTTTTCTGTTGAAGACAAGGCAGGTGTTGTACACCCCGTCGGATCTGAGGTTCGCGACGCTTCCGGCAACAATGTTGATGCCAAGCTCCCTTGCAAGGGACCCGAAGACCTCCCTGGTCCTGCATCCGTCCCGATCCGCAAGATCGGCAAGATCCTCGCGCGGGAAGAACCCCACGTTCCATGTCTCAGGCAGGACTGCGACATCGGCCCCGTTTGCTGCAGCCTCGCGCACCTCCTTCACGGCATGGATGTAGTTCCTGTCGGGATCAGCCATCACCATCTCCATCTGAATGCAGGCGATCTTCATCACTTCATCTCCCCCTTAAAGCGCATTGCGGATGATCTTTCCGCTTATGGTCTTCGGAAGCTCGTCCCTGAAGACTATCATCCTAGGATACTTGTAAGGCGCGGTGTGCGACTTCACGTAGTTCTGTATCTCCCTCT
>JAFVFA010000240.1 GCA_017475725.1 Spirochaetales bacterium | reverse complement strand
GATGTCACGGAAAAGTGAATCGTAGGCAAACGAGTCAGGCTTGGTAACGAAAATGACAGCGCCACAATAAATAGCCAGGACAATCAGTATTGTCAACAAGATAAGTTTGTTCTTCTTCACGATCTAACCCCTAAAGCCAAATAGTTACAATTTCGCTTTCAATATACCTAGTTTATCACATATATTGAATACTTGTCGATTAACTCCTTCGAAATTTGCTTCATTATTTGGGACAACGTGCACAGGCACCACGTAGTCCACATCCCTGAAGTCCACATCGGACTGGGAATCCTCCCTCTGACGGAACTGGGCCTCGGTGATTCCGTCACGCAGAATAGCCCTGTCTCTGCGCACCTCATAAGAGGCATCCACATAGATCACGCAGTCACACAGCAGGTGGAACCCGCCCCTGTGGAGAAGTGCCCCGTTGAGGACCAGAACCCCGTCAGGGTTCATGTCCCTCCACTCAAGGACCTTGGCCATGAGCCAGGGGTACAGAATGCCTTCAAGCTCAGTCCTCTTGCCCGGGTCGGAGAAGACGACCTTGCCTATGGCCTTTCTTGAAACGATGGTCTGTCCATTGACAATCGATACAACTTCAGGCCCGAAAGCCTTCACAACAGCATCCAGATTCTCCAGCAGACCATCGTGGCACATCACGTCGGTGTCCCAAACAAGAAGACCCATCCCCTCAAGGATCCTGCCCACGTAGTTCTTCCCGCTGCAGCTCTTTCCGACCAGTCCGACTATCATCAGTGCATCTCCCCCCAGCTGGATCCGAACTCTATCCCGACCTTTAGAGGCACGCTGAGCTTTGCGGCTCCCTCCATGCATCTGCGGACCAGATCCTCCAGTGCGCTGCACTCATCCTCAGGGACCTCGAAGATCACCTCGTCATGGACCTGCAGCAGCATCTTTGCCTTCAGACCTGCATCTTTGATGGCCTGGTCCATGGATATCATCGCTTTTTTCATTATCTCCGCCGCCGTCCCCTGAATGATTGTGTTGACGGCAGCCCTCTCCGCAGCCGCAAGCTCCGTCTTGTTCGAGCTTCGCATCTCAGGGATGTATCTTATGTGGCCCTGGGCGGTCTTCACAAAGCCGTCCCTCCTGGCCTGCTCCTTCGTCTGCTCGATGAACTCCCTGACTCCGCGGTACTGCTCGAAGTAGCTGTCTATGAACCTCTGGGCATCCTTTCTAGGTATCTTCAGGTCCCTCGCAAGCCGGAACGCCGACATCCCGTACATTATGCCGAAGTTGATGGTCTTCGCCGCACGTCTGTGCTCAGGTGTCACCATCTCAGGGAACTCATCGAAGATCAGAGCGGCGGTCTCCCTGTGGACGTCCTCTCCGTGGAGGAACGCATTCCTCAGATTGATATCCCCGGAGATGTGTGACAGCACAACAAGTTCGATCTGAGAGTAGTCTGCGGACATCAATCTGCAGCCCGCCTTTGGAACGAAGGCGTCTCTGATCCTTCTTCCCTCCTCTGTCCTTATCGGTATGTTCTGCAGATTGGGGTTCTTGCTTGAGAGCCTTCCTGTGGCTGTGCCGGTCTGCAGGAATGTGGTGTGGACCCTTCCCGTCTCCGGATTGATCAGCGTGGGAAGGGCATTGACGTAGGTGCTGAGGAGCTTGCTTAGAAGACGGTATCTCAGAAGAAGCTCCGGAACGGGATCCTCAGTGTTGTCCGCAAGGCTCTCGAGCACATCGGAGTCTGTGGAGAAACCGGATTTCGTCTTCTTGCCGGTAGGCAGGTTCCTCTCGACGAACAGGACCTCCTGGAGCTGCTTCGGTGAGTTCAGGTTGAACTCATAGCCGCACAGGGTATAGATGTCGTGCTGTATGGACAGCACCTCCTTCTCAAGGTCCCTCCCGAAGTCCTCGATCCTCCCGGTGTCCAGAGTTATCCCCTCGTACTCCATGGAGCACAGAATGTCGGAAAGCGGCATCTCCAGATTGTGGAAGATGTCCTGAAGCCCCTTTTCGGAAAGCTCCCTCTCCAGCCTTTCAAGGTTCCCAAGGCTTTCGCTCGGATCCTCGGCCTCGAACTTTGTCTGCGAGGTGTTTAGAAGCCAGCTTGCAAGCATTGTGTCAGCGTAGGACGTGAAGT
This sequence comes from Spirochaetales bacterium, assembly GCA_017475725.1. Classification (GTDB taxonomy): domain Bacteria; phylum Spirochaetota; class Spirochaetia; order Sphaerochaetales; family Sphaerochaetaceae; genus UBA9732. The sequence goes on along the minus strand of JAFVFA010000240.1, from coordinate 6,395 downwards.
CCACAAGGCCCCATCTCCTCAGGGCCTTCTTCTTCATCTTGAGGTTCTGGCCCACAATCCTCAGTCTGCCCATCCAGCCTTCCAGGACATCACGGACCTCTTCTGTTGGTTGCAGCCGGAGGACCTCCGACGCTGTCGTGGAGATTGAAATCGAGGCCAGGTCAGCCTTCATCTCATCGTCTCCGGAGAGCTCCACATCAATGGCCAGCAGGTCCCGGTCCATGGTCTTGGAGAGGATGTCCTTCAGCTCCATGGCTGAGATATCCCTGGTCGTGGCCTTGGCATTCCCGGGAACCTCCCGCTCCGGCGCTTCAGTCGCGTTCTCCGGCATCAGGGTGAAATCCTCTGCCGGTATGAGCCTCTCCGCAGCCTTCGCAAGGTTCTCCGAACCTATGCCGCGGAACAGGCCGACTCCGGTTCTCCAGTCGATCCGCGAAACCCCGAAGGACTCGAAGTCGATCTCAGAATCATCGAAGACGTCATCCCTGAGCGTGACCAGGTTGCGTGACAGCTCTATATGGTCCCTTGCAGCCTCAAGCTTGGCCTGTATGCCCTTGCTCATGCTGCCGATGCTGCTGTAGATGTTGTCCAGACTCTGATACTCCGAGAGCAGCTTGACGGCCCCCTTCTCACCTATTCCGCTGATTCCCGGGACATTGTCAGATGAATCCCCAAGGATCGTCAGATAGTCCACTATCTGGTCGGGCCTGACACCGAAGATCTCCTCGACCTCAGGCTTTCCGCAGAGCCTGTACTCCTTCTCCCCCTTGCGTGGGGGCCTGAGTGCGAACACGTCGTCACGGACCAGTTGCAGGAGATCCTTGTCCCCTGTGACCATGACGGTCTCCATGCCCTCTCTGGAGGCCTTCCTGGCTATGGTGGCTATTATGTCATCCGCCTCCATGCCCTGACGCTCGTAATGCGGGATGTTCATCCTGTCCAGGAAGTCATCTATGATCGGGACCTGGGCATGCAGGTCATCGGGGGTCTTGTCCCTGTTGGCCTTGTACTGGTCATACATCTCGTGTCGGAATGTCTTCCCCCTGGAATCCATTGCGACGACAATGTATTCCGGCCTGTACTGGCGGACAAGCATCATGACCGTATTGAAGAACCCGAATACAGCGGAGACGTTGTTCCCGTCTTTGTCCTTCAGCGGATTTGTGAGGAATGCGAAATATGAACGGTATATCTGGCCGTAGCCGTCAACTATGAAAACTCTTCTCTTCTTGTCTGGCATTTGATGCCATTATAACCTTACTTGGAGTTCTCGACAACGTTGCTCACAGTTTGGGAGACCTTCTCCGAAACGGCTTCGGAAACAGAACTGACCGCAGAGTCCACGACCTCAGAGACCTTCTCCGGCCTGACGCTGACCCCGAAGAACTTGTTGGAGACATCAGGGAAGAAGATGAATATGACAAAGAAACTGACTATGGCTATGATCATGGCCCAGAGGAAACCTGTGAACCTGCGTGCACCCTTACCCATCTTTCAAACTCCTAAAAAACCTTCATGCTTATGCATGCCGCTATCTGCCCCTGTCTGATGAGATCCCTGGTGGGGATGAGGTCCGCGATGGACCCGTTTCTCATGCTGAAGGTCGTCGGAACAGTATAGGCCAGACCGAATGACATGACAGGGCCTGCCAGTATGTCGAACATCACCCTATAGTAGAACGAACCATCAAGCAATGCGTCCCAAAGGCTCTGGGCATCCTGCAGAGACCCGTCATCGTTCACCGATTTGACGGTGTCACGGTAGACGTATGTGACCTTAGGGCCTGTGGTTACACCAAGCTTGAAGAACCTGAACAGGTCAACCGAGAGTCCTACACCGAAGATGCCTGAGAACATCAGACTCTGGGTGTCAAGGACGGTTATGTCTCCGGCCAAGGTGGTCTGGAAGTTGCTTATGTTCCCCCTCATCTCAAGTCCGGCTGCAATCTGCTTCATCAGTCCTGAATGGACGTCTTCATTCACCACATCGGAATCCGTGTTGTAGCTGAGGTTCACCCCGATATCCATTGAGGAGTCCAAGGCATAGGCAGTGAAGGCAAGCATTGTAAGAATGGTGAAAAGCAGAATATATCTCTTCATGTCCCGTCCCGTGATCACTTCATGATTCTATCAAGAAAAACGCTGCACGGGAACCGTGCAGCGCATCATTGGATCCTCTTTCGGCCCTTACTTACAGAAGTGAGTATCCGACGGAGACTCCGAGCTTGGCATACTGCCAGTTGTCCTGGATTGATGACACCAGCTCGGACCAGTTGTTCTGTTCGATCGAGACGCTTGTCGGAAGTGATGCATGTGCACCGATCGTCAGGTCTCCGAGCAGGAAATCAACTCCAAGGCATGCATCGAACTGGGCCTTCTTGAACTCGTCGAAGCTGCTGACGCAACCTGCGCCGTTACCATACTTCATCTCCTTGGACTCGAAGTCGTAGCTGTACTCATAACCGAGACCGGCCTTGATTCTGATGAACAGGATGTCAAGGGCGAGGTTTCCTGAAACGACACCGGAGACGGTCTTCTGTGCAGGGGCGAACACAGCCTTTCCATTGAGGGCAAGGAAAGCAAGCTTCAGCTCTGTCTCAGCTCCGAATCCGACATTCTCCATTGAGAACTTGAACTCCTCCTCTCCACTGATTGCCTTCTGGACATCCTCAACCTTGTAGGTCGTCTCTGCAGTTGCTCCGATTGTGAAATCAAGCAGCCCTCTTCCGGCGAAGATGCATGCCGGAACCATAAGGACTATCAACATTGCGATTATAACTTTCTTCATATTCTGTTCTCTCCTTTGAACAATTGAATCCGCTTATGCGAACACACTCTAAACAATAGACCACGGAAAAGGTTACATCAACTGTTTTTTCATTCCAGTGACGTCTCAAGCTCGTCCTGCCAGATCTTGACGGTGGCATCGCTCGGCATTCTCCAGTCACCCCTTGGTGACAATGCCACAGATCCGATCTTAGGACCGTCAGGCAGGCATGAGCGCTTGAACTGCTGGGAGAAGAATCTTCTGTAGAAGGTCCTCAGCCACTTCAGTATGGTCTGCTCGTCGAAACGGCCCTCGAAGACGTAGCAGGCAAGGCGGTACACCTTTGACGGGCAGCTGCCCCACCTGAGCACGTGGTATATGAAGAAGTCGTGCAGCTCGTATGGGCCCACAAGGTCCTCCGTCTCCTGCTTCCCCGGAACAAGCTCTGGGCTGATCGGGGTTGCGATGACCGACTTCAGGGTCTGGGAGAGCTCCTCGCTGGACGTCGTCTTCGCACAGTAGCCCACAAGGTGCTTGCAGAGCGTCTTGGGAACGGATGCGTTCACACCGTACATGGACATGTGGTCACCGTTGTACGTTGCCCAGCCAAGGGCAAGCTCCGACAGGTCACCGGTACCGATCACTATGCCGTTGTACATGTTGGCGATGTCCATCAGAACCTGGGTCCTCTCGCGCGCCTGTGCGTTCTCGAATGTGACATCATAGTTGTCGGGGTCCTGTCCAATGTCCTGGAAGTGTCTGCTGACGGAATCGCGTATGTCCACGACCTTCAGCGTGCACCCCAGAAGCTCCACCATGTTCATGGCATTGGTCTTTGTTCTCTGGGTGGTGCCGAAACACGGCATGGTGACGCAGATTATGCCCCTTCTGTCCAGATTCAGCATGTCGAAGGTCTTCACAGTGACCAGCAGGGCCAGTGTGGAGTCCAGACCTCCGGAGATACCGATGACCGCAGTCCTGCACCTTATGTGGACCAGGCGCTGCTTCAGTCCAAGGCACTGTAGGGTTATGATCTCCTCCGACCTGGCGTCCCTTGCGGGGCTGTCCTCAGGCACGAAAGGCATTCTGGGGATGTACCTTGTAAGCGGTGTCTCACCCATCTCTATGTCGAACCCGATGTACCTGTAGTCCTTGTCGTTTGTCGTCACGAAGGTGTTTCTGACCCTTCTCTCATGCTCAAGATGCTCAAGGTCTATCTCCGTAATCAGAAGCTCGTCAGACTTCAGCTTGGTGTTCGCAAGGGTCACTCCGTTCTCGCAGATCTGATTGTTGCCTGTGAACACCAGGTCCGTCGAGCTCTCACCCTCCCCTGCATCCGCATAGACATAGGCGCAGATCAGCCTGGCGCTCTGTCCCTCTATCAGATTGTATCTGTACGCGGCCTTTCCGGCGAACTCGTCGCTTGCGCTCACATTGGCAACCACGGTCGCCCCGTTTATGGCATGGTTGACGCTTGGCGGATTCGGGACCCAGAGGTCCTCGCAGACCTCACAGGCAAGTCTGAAATAGGGCAGCTGGTTGCATGTGAAGATCAGCTTGGGCCCCATGATGACCTTCTGGTCCCCCATCTCGACGATCTCCTCGTTGGGCAGAGCAGGTGTGAACCAGCGAGCCTCGTAGAACTCAAGATAGTTCGGGATGTTGATCTTGGGGACTATTCCAAGAATCTTCCCGGCAGAGGCAACGATGGCGCAATTGTGGAGTTTACCCCTCAATTCAACAGGCGAACCGAACACAACGACCATGTTCTTTGGCACTTTTGATGCGACGCGAACCGCATTCTCCATGGCGCTCTCCAGAAGTGCCTGCTGGAAGAACAGATCCTGACAGGTGTAGCCTGTGATGCAAAGCTCAGGCAGAACCAGAAGGTGGACGCCCTCCTCATGGGCCCTCATGACAAGGTCGAGGATCTTGTCGGCGTTGTACTTGCAGTCAGCCACCCTGATTGCCGGTGTGGCAGTGGCGGTCTTGATGAATCCATGTCTCATGCTCTACTCCAAAGAAGGCCCGCTTCCCAGCAGGCCTTTCCAGTATAAGACAGTTCTGTTCGTTTTTCTATATCCTGATTCCCCGCTTCTCCAGGGCAGCCACAAGGGCAGCCCCAATGAGGTCAGGTGTCATTGCTATCTCAACACCGGCATCCCTCAAGGCAGCGATCTTTCCGGCAGCGGTGCCCTTGCCTCCCGCGATTATTGCCCCGGCATGGCCCATGCGCTTCCCCGCGGGTGCGCTCTGGCCTCCGATGAAGGCAGCCACAGGCTTGGTCATGGTCCTGATGAACTCTGCGGCCTCCTCCTCTCCGCTTCCTCCTATCTCGCCGTTCATGACGACCGCATAGGTGTCAGGGTCGGCCTCGAAGGCCTTGAGACAGTCCACGAAGCTTGTGCCGCGGATCGGATCCCCTCCGATACCGACAACGGTGGACTGTCCGATCCCTCTGTCGGACAGCTGCTTCACCGCCTCATAGGTCAGGGTTCCGGACCTTGATATGACCCCAACATGCCCCTTGGTGTGTATGTAGCCAGGCATGATCCCTATCTTGCACTCGCCCGGTGTTATGATTCCCGGACAGTTCGGGCCTATCAGTCTGCAGTCCTTCCCCTCAAGGTGGTTCTTAACTCTGGCCATATCCAGAACCGGTATCCCCTCAGTTATACAGACTATGGTACGGATGCCTGCATCGATGGCTTCCATGATGGAAGCTGCTGCGAATTTTGCAGGTACATAGATCACTGAGGCATTTGCATTGGTTTCTCTTGCTGCCTCCTCGACGGTGTTGAAGACAGGAACCCCAAGGCACTCCATGCCGCCCTTTCCAGGGGTGACGCCGCCGACTATGCGTGTTCCGTACTCTATCATCTGCTGGGCGTGGAAGCTGCCCTGCCTTCCGGTTATGCCCTGTACCAGTACCCTTGTGTCCCTGTTGACGAAGATGCTCATGCCAGACCTCCCTTTGCGGCGGCTATAGCCTTCCTTGCGCCGTCAGCCATGTCGGTTGCGGCTATGATGGATAGCCCGGACTCTCTGATGATCTCCCTTCCAAGGTCCACGTTCGTTCCCTCAAGTCTGACAACGATAGGGATCTTCACGCCCATCTCACGGGTGGCCTGCACAAGGCCCTCGGCTATTATGTCGCACTTCATTATTCCACCGAAGATGTTGACGAAGATGTCCTTGACGTTTCCGTCTGACAGCAGGATCTCGAAGGCCGCCTTCACCTTCTCTGTGGTGGCGCTTCCGCCCACATCCAGGAAGTTGGCAGGGCTGCCTCCGAAGTTCTTTATTATGTCCATCGTGGCCATGGCAAGGCCGGCACCGTTGACCAGACATCCAATGTCCCCGTCAAGCGAGACGTAGTTCAGATCGGAGAGAGACGCCTTGTACTCCTTTGGGTCCTCCTCGTCAATGTCCCTCAGCTCCAGGATGTCAGGGTGTCTGAACAGTGCGTTGTCATCGAAGTTGACCTTGGCGTCGAGGCAGAGAAGCTGGCCTGCGGCAGTCTCCACAAGGGGATTGATCTCTACAAGCGAGCAGTCCTTCTCAAGATCGAGCTGCAACATTCCGGTAAGGATGACTCCAAGGGTCTTGGTCTGCTCTTCATTGAGGTT
>JAFVFA010000239.1 GCA_017475725.1 Spirochaetales bacterium | reverse complement strand
TTCATGAAGAAGCTCCTTGCCGACGGCAGCGGATCACTCTTCGAGATCTCGAAGTGCTTCCGCAACTGCGAGCAGCTCGGGCAGGTCCACAACCCTGAGTTCACGATGCTCGAGTACTACACCGTCGACTTCGACGAGAAGGATTCCATAGCCCTGACGCAGGAGCTTGTCAAGGCTACGGCCCTGGATGGTTGCCCTGACAGCGTACTTGCCGAATTCGAGGTCCTGTCAGTCCATGATGCCATGCAGAAATATGCAAATGGCCTGGATCTGGATCTTCTTCAGAATCCGAAGGACCTGAGAAAGGCTGCAGAGGATCTGGGGCTTCCAATCCCCGGTCCGGAACCCTGGGACGACACCTTCAACAGGATCTTCATAAACTTCGTGGAGACATCCATACCGACTGACCACCCCGTCTGTCTTGTCGACTACCCAAGGCAGATAGAGTGCCTTGCCAAGGCGGAGGGGAACTACAGGCGCCGATGGGAGCTCTACATAAACGGCATCGAGGTGGCGAACTGCTATCTGGAGGAGAGGGACCCTGAGATTGCAAGGGACTACTACAGACGTGAATACCAGAAGCTTCTCTCCCTGAGGAGCTCGAACGGCAAGGTCATACCTGACACGGACGAGGGTTTCTGCGATCTGTTCGACAGGTTGCCCAAGTGCTCTGGGGTGGCCATAGGGCTCGACAGACTGCTCATGGTGGAGACGGGGGCCAGGGACATAGACGACGTCCTTCTGTTCCCGTTTTCGCGCATGATCTAGGGGCCATCTTGCATAAGGCCTTGGTATATGGTAAGATGGCACCCGCTTATATTCTAATATTAATACTGTAGACATAAGAGGTAATTCAAAATGATTAAAGCTGGACAGATCGACAAAGGTACAGCACTGCTTATCAAAGGTCAGCCATTCATCTGCGTTGAGCGCGAGTTCGTCAACCCAGGCAAGGGTTCTGCATTCGTCAGACTCAAGCTCAAGAGCCCTTCAACAGGCCAGGTCCTTCAGGAGACCATCAAGAGCCAGGACAGCGTCGAGGACATCAATGTCGAGATGATGGACTACCAGTACATGTACAACGACGGCGAGAACTTCCACATGATGAACGTAGACACTTATGACCAGATCGAGGTCCCGATGGCCAACTTCGAGGACTACGAGCTTCTCATGAAGGACGGAGAGACCTACAGATGCACAGTCTACAACGATGAGATCCTTGACATCCAGATTCCTTCAAAGGTCGTCTACCTTGTCGCTGAGGCAGAAGAGGCAATCAAGGGCGATACAGTCCAGGGTGCCACAAAGTATGTCACCACAGAGACAGGGCTCAAGGTCAGAGTCCCAATCTTCATCAAGCAGGGTGAGAAGATCCGCGTCAACACAGAGACGAAGGAATATCTTGAAAGAGTCAACAGCTGAGTTCCAGCTTAGACACCAGAAGGCTGTTGCTTAGGCAACGGCCTTATTTTTTAGGGACACAATGCCGATAACATCATTGGACCAGCTCAGCAAACACCTGAACCTCACAGAGGCGGAGCTCTCCTGGAAGGAGGGTCCGATCAGTGTGCCCCTGTGCATAACCGAACACTATCTGGCATTGATAGACCCCAAGGACCCGAATGACCCTCTCAGGCGTCAGGTGGTCCCCACCTGCAACGAGAACCTTGTCACGGACGCCGAGTCCAACGACCCGCTGCAGGAGGTCTCCCACAGCCATGGGGAGCGGCTTGTCCACAGGTACATGAACCGTGTGGCCTTCCTTGCAACGGATCTCTGCCCAATGTACTGCAGACACTGCTTCAGGCGCCGCTTCACAGGCAACATGGTGGGACCTGCATCTGAGGATGACATCCAAAAGGCCGCAGCCTATCTGAGGGAGAACCCGCAGGTCAAGGAGATGCTGGTCACAGGAGGGGATCCTCTGACACTCTCAGATTCACAGCTTGACCACATGATAGGAGTCTTCAGGGATGCAAGCCCCAGGCTCATAATCAGGATCTGCACACGCTACCCTGTCTCTCAGCCGTCAAGGATCACTAAGGTGCTTGTGGACATGCTGAAGAGCCACAACACTGCACCGTTCTATCTGATGACGCAGTTCAACCATCCCAGGGAGCTGACGCAGGAGAGCATCAAGGCCGTGTCCCTGTTCATAGATGCAGGCATACCGGCAATGAACCAGAGCGTGCTGCTTCGTGGTGTGAACGATGACGCAGACACCCTTGAAAGGCTCTGCAACGACCTGCTGTTCAACAGAATCAAGCCATACTACCTGTTCCAGGGTGACATGGTTAGCGGAACCTCCTACTTCAGAGTCCCTCTCAGAAGAGGCATGGAGATAGAGAGGGAGCTCAGGGTCAGGCTGTCCGGGCTTGGCATGCCCAACTATGTGTCCGACCTGCCTGACGGCGGCGGAAAGGTCCCTCTCTGCGGAAGCTACATACTGGAGTCCCCGGACAAAGAAAAAGGGTCCTGGAAGTTCAGGACCCCTGAAGGCGGAATCAGAGTTCTAACCGATCCGCTGGATTGATCAATTGTTGTTCTGAAGCTGCTGGAGCAGGCCGTTGATCTCAGACTCCCTGGTCTGCTGTCTGATGGCATTGTACTCTTCCTCAGACATCTCCGTAGCCTCGGCAGGCTCGTAACCGGCAAGGGCTGTCTCGATTCTCTGGTCGATGACATCGATGATCTGGTCGGCATACTTCTCGTACAGGGCCTTCTCGAGAT
>JAFVFA010000238.1 GCA_017475725.1 Spirochaetales bacterium | reverse complement strand
TATGCAGGAGCAGGACAGCCCTTTCTGGCCTCATTCCCGAAACCCATGTCTATTGGAAGGAATGAGACATCCTTGAGTTTCCCGTTCTCTATCTCAAAGGATGCAATGACGGATTCGTTGGCCTTTCTGGTGTATTTAAGACCTCTGGTACCGCCGGCGGAACGTTTGCGGAAGAGCTCCTCCAATGGGCAGTCAACTTCTATCCCGTTCTTCTCGTAGAAATCTGCAGGAGCGGACTGCACATCATCGCACTGGAGGATGAAATCCCCCAAAGAATAGAACACAGGTCTGTCCCTGTAGATCTCGACAGCCCTGAGAATATGCGGGCCATGACCAAGGATAGCATCTGCCCCATGGTCTATGCATGTGTGTGCAAACTCGACAAGAAAATCCGCTATGTCCTCCTTGCTGTTGCCGCACACGGAATGGGAATGAATGCTCACAAGAACAAAATCAGCTCTGTCTTTTGCATCAGCGATTGAATCCAGAACCCTGTTCATGTCCGCTTTGTTCGGGCTGCTAAGGGTCTTAGCTTCAGGACCGGAGAGGAATACCGTATTGCCTATTGTAACCTCGCCCTCCTTGGCGGGTGCTGTGTAGCCCTCCGCTCTGGAGATGTCCAAAGCAGCATTCACCCTACTCTGGCTGACAATCTCCTTTATGGTCGCGAACTGCCTTTCCGTGACCTGAACCCTTCTTTCCTCTCTAAGAGGGTTTATTCCAGGACGTCCTATGAACCGCTTTGACCTCCTGCCTGCAATCATGACCGGATTGCCGATCGAGGAATTGACAGCCACCAGAGCGACCTTTCCCTTTCCGGTATCAATGAATGCAGGAGCAGATGCCTCCTCAAGGTCGATGCCGGCTCCGGCGTTGGTAAACCCCGCCTCATCTACTGCCTTCTTCGTGGACAGAAAACCGTTGACTGCGAAGTCGAACGCGTGATTATTCGCAAAGGACAGAATGTTGAATCCGTAGTCCTTGAGGTCCTTGAGAATCGAGGGATCTGCGTGCAAATATGTTCCGCCGCTGAACTGGTTTCCATATATTCCAGAATCACCATCCGTGAAGATGGATGTCTCAAGATTCACAAATCTGACATCAGAGGAGTGAACATAGTCACTGATTGACCTGAAACCGTCATCCCTCACCACATTCAGCTGTGCCAGATAATCACCTGCAGCCACGAACATCATTGCCGTCATCTCCTCTTTTGCCCATATTCATCAGGAACCATCTCCTGATAGAAGGAATATGCATCTTTCTGAAGGACCTTGTCCATAAGAATGTCAACAGCTGTCATTGCAAGTGTCTTTGCCCCAAGAATGCAGACATGACGGGTATTGATCACGCTTCCATACAGGTACTTCCACAACCGCCCCAGACACAACCTGTACAGTCGAATGATAGCATAATGGAGTTCTCCTTGCCATACAAACCGAAGAAACCAGGTGGTCAAGGAGAACTGTTCCGTCCACTACTCAGGATCTCCTCAAGATGACCTGATGGCCATGCTATTGGACTCATGATACATAATTCAAAAGAAAATGCATCATATAGAGGTCTCTTTGTATTGACGGCAATAAGCCAAATTTTCAAAGACGGCGGAAATCCCAATAATCACTGACTGTTCACAAAAGGCAAACTCACTATTGACGATACTCCTGTTTGGCGTTAGCATATATTTATGATACACTCGTTCAGTGACAGTGAAACAGAATCTGTATACGATGGAATCCGAAGCCGGAAGCTACCCTACGACATTCAGAATGTAGCTAGAAGAAAACTTCGCATGATTGCTGCAGCAAGATTCATAGAAGACCTTAGGATCCCACCAGGAAACAGACTGGAGAAACTGAGCGGTGATTTGGCAGGGTTTTATTCTATCCGAGTGAATGATCAATGGAGAATAGTCTTCAAATTCGAAAACGGAGGTGCTGAAGATGTCGGAATCAAAGATTACCACTGAAAACAGGCTGGCAAATATTCATCCCGGAGAAGTGCTCAAGGAAGAGTTTCTCGTTCCAATGGGAATCTCCGCATATAGACTCGCAAAAGAGTTGGATATTCCTCAGACCCGTGTCTCTGAGATAGTCCACGGAAAACGCTCTGTAACTGCTGATACCGCCATCAGACTGGCTCTGTTCTTTGGCACTTCCGCCGAGTTCTGGCTTAATCTGCAGAATCTGTATGATATAGAGCGGGAATCGACCATTCATGCCTCCAACTTCAGTACAATAAGAAAGTTTGCACGCTACTAAGTCCCCACTGCGTAAACAAGCACCTGTGAAATAGATCATCCGTAGTCAGTACAGAATCAAGATTAGTGAACTTACCTCTTGCGTAAACACCCCCGAATAGAATTAAGAAAAAAATTCTGCCTTCCGGTGGGCAATGCTTGAAACCAAGAGGTGAACAAATGAAGAGAACTCTGATTGTGCTGATTGCCGTTCTGGCCGGTTTCCCTTTTCCGCAGTCAGGCAATGCCAACCACATCCGCGCCGGTCTCAGCCGATGGGGCCTCTATGGTGAGCCCCTTGATTGTCAGAAGCATCTCTGCGCCCTTCTTCCCATACGAAAGGTACTTGGACACTGATCCCGGTATTATGACCCTTCCCCCTTCCCTGACCTTGTCCATGGTGGCGAACAGCAGCCTGAGAAGATCCGATTCGCTTCTGTCCACAAGGCTCCTCCGGTAACCTACTATGCAATAGTCAAACCCCTTATGGGCATCGTCAAGCATGTCTGCCGTCACGGTCTGGGTGCCTTCAATCCAGTCGGCATCGTCCTTGGCGACAAGGATGCTTCCGCAAGCGCCATGCCTGCGGATCAGGTCCTTGAAGTCAATCGGTGCCTCATCCCCTGGGACGAACCACTTCCTTGAGGTGCCTTCGCTGAATAGCAGCTGGAAGTAGTCCCTCTCAATCAGCTGAAGAAGTCTGATGTCGGAATTCACCACATCCTCGCTGTCATGTATCAGATAGATGCAGCCGCCTGCGGAATCAAGATCGTTCGTCTTCCTGTAGAACTGCCTGTCGTTCTCACCTGCCGTGGCGACCTTGTAGGTGCTTCTGAGCTGCTTCGCTATCAACCATAGCGGATGATTCTCCACATCCATGTCATTGGGGACCATGAAGAGCTTAAGAGCCATCTTTCTCTTCGGTCTGTACGGTTTCAGGGCATCGCGCCTGAACTTATCGGGTTCAAGGTACGCATCAAGTATGGTGTCGGTCTCGTGCTGCCCGAAGGCTAGATCCAGGTACTCCTCAGGCATAGACATGCCCATGGGTCTGCAGTTAACCTCTATCAGGACAGGACCCTTCTCGTCAATCATGTACTCGCCATGGATGGCACCGTAGCGTATGCCTATGGCATCTGCCACCTTCAGGGCATAGCCAACAAGGTCATGCATGCCGGGCTCGATTGAGGTCAGACCCTCTATCACATCGTAGATGTTCCCGCCCTCAGCTGTGGCCTTCTTCTTGTACCGCAGCATTGTGGTCATCCTATGGAAGCCGTTGGAGCTTACGGTGTTGACTATGTATTCGGTGCCCCTAATCCTCTCCTGGACAAGGACCGCCTCGTTGATCTCACCGAAGATCGCCCTCTTTCCTATCAGGGCCCTGAC
>JAFVFA010000237.1 GCA_017475725.1 Spirochaetales bacterium | reverse complement strand
CCTCTGCAGCGGCTGCGGATGTCTCACCGTCTCCGTTTGCGAAAACCATTGCCAGGACTCCCAGAAGAAGCATGGCAATCAGAAGTGTTTTCTTCATTCTTTTTCTCCTTAAAAAGTGTTTTGCATATCAGATAAAGGCAAAGCCTCTATATCAACCCTTTATACCTGAACGGCTCACGCCCTTCATGATGTACTTGCGCAGGAAGATGAACACCAGGAACAGCGGAGCGGAGACAAGGGCGACCGCAGCCATCTGGACCGGGTAGTTCACGTCTCCGGTGGTGTCCTTGAACGCGTTCCTCAGACCGTTGGTGACCATCCTGTGGGCATCGTCGTTGGCTACCAGACGCGGCCAGATGTAGGAGTTCCAGGCTCCCATCATCTTCAGGATGGTTATGGAGATCAGGGTCGGCAGCGAAAGCGGGATCATGACCTTGCAGAGGTACTTGAAGTCGCTTGTGCCGTCGACCTTGGCGGCAAGGTACAGCTCGTTCGGGATCTGGAGGAAGTTCTGCCTGAGCAGGTAGATGTAGAACACACTGACCAGGAACGGCACGATGAGCACCGTGTAGGTGTTGATCCATCCAAGGTTGGTGACCGTGCTGTAGTTCGTGATGGTGAAGAGCTCACCGGGGATCATCATTGTGGCAAGGAGCCCAGCGAACAGGATGTTCTTGCCCTTGAACTCCAGCCTTGCGAAGGCGAAGGCGGAGAGTATGGTGATCACCAGAGACAGTATCGTGGAGACGATTCCGACGTACATTGTGTTCAGGAACAGCCTTCCCAGATTGGCCGTTGTGAAGGCATCTGCGTAGTTGCTGAACATGATGTGCTTCGGGAAGAAGGTCGGAACACTCAAACGATACTCTGTAAGCGTCTTGAGTGACGAGTTTATCATCCAATAGAACGGGAACAGGACTATGATTCCCATCACAAACAGGAAGAGATAGACCATGACCTTCACAATGGCCCCTATGATGGTCTGCCTTGTGGTCTCCTTGCCCATGTCCTTGGCGTGCATTGTCGTTATTCTTTCAGCCATGTCCGCCTCCTCAATAATGGACCTTCTTCTTGCTGACCCACAGCTGCAGGATCGTGACAATCAGAATCAGTCCGAAAAGAATCAGGGCAGCGGCGCTTGCGCGTCCCTGGCTGTTTGTGGAAAGCGAGTCGTAGATGAACCCGACCATCGTGTTCAGCCTTCCCTTGTCGTCGGCAGGACCCATGTTCTCGCCGAAGATACCGACTATGGATGTGTACTCCTTGAAGCCTCCGATGAAGCCTGTGATGACGACGTAGGCGATCATCGGTGAGAGAAGCGGGACCGTTATCCTTGTGAAGATCCTTCTTCTGGACGTCCCGTCAACCTTGGCGGCATCGTAGTACTGCTTGTTGACGCTCTGCAGGCCACCAAGCAGGATCAGGATCTTGAACGGGAGTGCGTTCCACACGATGTAGATGACCATGACCGTGATGTTCGCGGCATAGGTGGATCCGTAGTTGATCCAGTTCACCGCGTGCCCGCCGAAGAACTCGATCACGTTGTTTATGATTCCGGCCGTGACTATGAGCTCGTTCTCCGTGCCGTAGAAGCTGCCGACGATGTTGAACATGGCGGCGAAGACCATTCCGATGGCGATGGAGTTGGTGACGTACGGGAGGAAGAAGACCGTCTGCAGGAACTTCTGGAACCACTTGATGGAGTTCAGCGCAACCGAGATCAGAAGAGCCAGCATCGTGGAGATGGGAACCGTCAGGAAGCAGATTATGACGGTGTTCTTCATGCACTGGAGGAACCTCTTGTACTCAAGGACCTTCTTGAAGTTCCCTATGCCGAACCGGAAGTGCGCACCACCTGCGGCCTTCAGTCCGCTGTAGTTCTCAAGGAACGCCATTCGAACCGTGTTGATGATCGGCCAGACCGTGAAGACCAGCAGAAGCACCAGCGCCGGGGCCAGGTAGACCCATGCCTTCCACGGGTGCCTGCTTTCAACCATGCTGTTGTTTGCCATTCTCACTTCTCCTCGACGTAGATTCTCTCTTCGGTCTCCTTGTTGAACAGGAACACCTTGTTAGGCTTGAGTGCGAATCTGACGGTCTTGGCTTCCGGATTCACATCGTTGTCCGCATCTATGATCGATCTGATGGTCTCGTTGAGTGAGCACTCGTGGGTGGAGACGATGCTGACATCGCGGCCCATGACCTCCACGTTCTGCATGTTGCATGTGAACGGCCCGTCAGCCTTGAGGATGAAGCCCTCCGGTCTGATGCCCACCGTGACCTCCTGGTCTGCAACGCCCTTGACGTCCATTACGATCTCATCACCAATGTGGAGCTTTCCGTTCTTGACCTCGCCCCTGAACACGTTGATCGGAGGGGTTCCGAGGAACTTGGCGACGAACAGGTTGGCAGGGCTGTTGTAGACGTCCTGCGGCTTGCCTATCTGCTGGACGACACCGAGCTTCATGACCACGATCATGTCGGAGATGCTCATTGCCTCCTCCTGGTCGTGTGTGACGAAGACCGTGGTGATCCTGGTCTCCTTCTGGATCCTCTTAATCTCCTCTCTGGTCTGGAGCCTGAGTCTTGCATCCAGGTTCGAGAGAGGCTCGTCCAGAAGCAGGACCCTAGGCATCTTCACCAGAGCTCTGGCGATTGCCACGCGCTGCTGCTGACCTCCGGAGAGCTCGCTTGGCTTGCGCTCCATGAGCTCGTCTATCTGCACTATCTTTGCAACGTTGTATGCACGATCAAGCATCTCGTCCTTGGAGAGCTTGTCTGCTCCCTTGAGGTTCTGGAGCGGGAACATGATGTTCTGCTTGACCGTCATGTGCGGGTACAGGGCATAGTTCTGGAAGACAAGTCCGACCCCTCTGCTCTCAGGCGGAAGGTTGGTGACATCGTCATCACCGAAGAGGAGCTTTCCGCTTGACGGCTTCTGCAAGCCGCAGATCATGTAGAGTGTGGTGCTCTTTCCGCATCCGGAGGGTCCGAGCAACCCAACCAGCTTCCCGTCAGGGATTGTGAATGTGAAGTTGTTGACTGCAACAACATCAGCACCGCCTTCCTTCTTGTTTCTGCTCGGGAAGATCTTCGTCAAATTCTGTAGCTCAACTTTCATAGCATCATTTCCTTTGTCTTTGGTTTGCTTTCTATCAATAAACGCTCTTCTGCGCATTCTGCGCGGCAATGTTGGCCTTGTACTCCACCATGGACTGCTCATCATCGAATATCTTCTGGCTCTCGAGGTCCACGACTACGCAGTCCGCAAGCTTGTCGTGGAGCATGGAGTTCGTCTTGGTGACCGCCACCATCACGACCTCAAGGATGAAGAGACCCAACACGAAGAGCGGCCCCATCAGGCCTGTGCTCCCCATTATCCCGATTGCATGGAAGATGAGCATCATGGCTATCAGCACAGGAATCATGGTCTCCACTATGTATTTGCCGAAGAATGTCCTTATGAACAGGGCCACCGGTCCGATCTTCACCCCGTTGGTCCTCATCACACCAAGGCCGAACACCTTCTTGCCCACCGTCTGGCCGTTCTTGAAGATCATTGGGAACATGTACTCTATGACCGCATATGCCAGGAACACGGCAAGGGACACTATGGCCACTATCATCACCACCAGGGTGTTGAGCGCATGCACAAGGTCAGCATCGTTGTTCATGGCCTCTATCGCCTTGTCGTAGTTGGCCCTCTGGGCTTCATCAAGGGCCTCATAGGCCTCCTGGGAGACCACGCTGTCGAAGTCTATCTGATACTTGGCGGCATAGTAGTCCATACCGTCCGAATACTGCTGGCTGACCTTGTTGTACTGGAAGATGGCTGACAGGGCGAATGCGAACCCTGTGGCCAGTATGACGAGTAGAATTCCGTCTAGCAAAAAAGCGGAGGCCCTCTTCAGGAGACTCCCCTTCTGGAGATCATAAATCATAGGACCTCATTATTCTATAATGAAAAGCTCATTGTTAGCAATTAGAAACCAGATCGTTTTTTCCCTTGTTCTCCTTGACAATCAAATCCATCTGGCCCATAGTTTAAGTGCAGGCACTGCCGTTGGACGGTGACCTCAAAGAGTTTTAAGCGAATAATCGCTCATGACTGGTTGAGAGTCGTGGGCGATCATTTTTTCAGCCATTGATTCTTTATTGTCTTCATTTGTGCTACTATCGACTCCAAATGGCAAGAAACAGACTTCTGATAATCAATCCAGGTTCAACATCCACCAAGATCAGCGTGTTCGATGACCGCACATGCGTGTTCACTG
>JAFVFA010000236.1 GCA_017475725.1 Spirochaetales bacterium | reverse complement strand
AGTCCATGGCATATCCATAGGACTCTGCCGGTGTGTTCAGGGCATTCAGTATCTGGAACCTGAACAGATGGCAGACAACTGAAATGATGACAGATATTCCAAGGAGGAAGGAGAAAAGCGTTCCGATTATCCTGCTTACGGCCCTTATGTTGCCTGCTCCGACATTCCTTGCAATGAGCACCTGACCGGCGGAGGAGAAACCCATGGCCACAAAGGTCAAAAGATGCAGCATATCCCCACCGATCGACACCGCAGACATCCCCGCACCACCGATGAAACGGCCTACAATGATCATGTCCACCATGTTGTAGACGGCCTGAAGGGAATTGGATACGAAAAGAGGGAATGCGAAGACAAGGAGCTGTCTTGTGACGCCCCCTGTTGTCAGATCCTTGACCATTGTCCCTTGCTTCTGCTGCATGGGACTGATTTTACAGGAAAAACGCTCAGCGCTTCAAGAACACCTCGTTTCAGAAATACTTCTCGCAGTACTCATGGACCTTGTCCAGGAACTGCCTGTTTCTGGAGAGATCCAGCTTCAGGCCATGCCCGGAATGCGGAAGGACTATGCTGTCATAGGTCACGCCTGCCTCATCGAGGGCAATCTCAAGTATGCTCCTGCTCTCAGGAGGCACAATCATGTCCAGAGCACCGTATGCGAACACGATTGGGACACTGTCCTCGTCGATGTATGTGTACGGTGATATGCTTTTCCATATGGCCTCGGCCTCTCCGTTCTCCACCATCTCGGGAGTGACTGACTGTCCGCTGAACAGGCTGACCCAGGCAGCATAGTGCTCCGCTGATCCGTCAAGAGGCAGAGCCTTCTTGAGAGGAGCCAGCAAATCGCTGCCTCTCCATACCTCCGGATTGAATGTGGTAGGACCGGACTCCTGGATTATGAACCTGATGGGGAGAGGAGAGCTGTCCTTCTCCTTGAAGCCGTAGAGCATTGCCTGGCAGGCACCGGCAGAGAAACCATTGATGGCCATATCCGCTAGATCGATGCCGATTTCTGCACATTTCTCCTTGATGGCGGCCACTGCAGCCTTCACCTCATCATTGATCAGGCTGATGTTCGTATTGGTTGTGGCTGACTGCAGAGTGTAGCTCATGGATGCTGTGGTGTAGCCTTGGGCGGCAAGGTTCCGGCTCCATTGCTCACCGTCGGCCTTGTCCCCTGAAGTCCAGCTTCCGCCATGGATGAACAGGATCAGATGGGTTGCCTTCTCAGACCCGGTGTCCTCCGGGAGGTATAGATCGTAGAGGTTCCTTTCAGCCTCACCGTATCTGAGGTCCCTAATGACCTCCCCCTCATACTCGACATCAAGAAGACGGTTCTCGGCCTGGATGTACCTTACGGTCTGGCCGGCCACAAGGGCGCCGATGAGCAGAAGGACTGATGAGATTGTTACCAAGGTGCTGAGTTTCATGTTTTTCCCCCGCCTGAGAATAGCATAAGCGGTTTCGGATGTTCAATAACGTGGTTTTTTTGCTCTTCACATCAAAGACGGAAATCCAATACAATCAGGCTGTACAGGAGGTGCGCATGCGAACTCCGTTCTGGTTCCGGATTGTGGTGCTGGTCTTTCTGATAGCCGTTCTGCTTGCAGCCCTCTTTTGGGGAGCAGACAGAATCCTGGATATCTGGGCCGCGTCCCGTTCATGATTGGGAGTGAGAAGATGGATCAGTATGTCAGAGGTGAAACACTCAGAAGACTCAGAGAGGAGAAAGGTCTGTCGGAATTCGACCTTGCGGAAAGGCTTGGAGTCGGTTTCGACCTGATCATGAGATGGGAGGAAGGCCAGGCATTCCCGGACATCTCCCTGCTCAAGCCCATTGCAAAGGCTCTGGACACCTCGGTCGAGCACATCCTTGACGGTACAGAGGTCGTCAGGACAAACGGGAACATAGACATAAACGAATCGAGGTTCTATGTCTGCCCCGTCTGCGGAAACATAATCACAAGCGCAGGGAACGTTGAGATAAGATGCTGCAACGTCACGCTGCAGCCGCAGGAGGAGCAGTTCTGCGACGATGACCACATGATAGAGTCTGAGGAGTCTGACGGGGAGTACTACGTCACCGTGGAGCACCCCATGACCAAGGAACACTACATATCCTTCCTGGCTTACACAGGAGGGGACGGAGTCCATGTGTCGAAGATGTACCCTGAGTGGTACTGCCAGACGAGGTTCCCAATAGGAAAGGGGAAGTTCTACTGCTTCTGCAACATCCACGGACTATTCTGCAAGGATGTCAGACCCGCAAAGCACAAGACCATAGACCTGGACAGCCTGGGGCTCTGATCACCTGCAGATCCTGTCCCTGACCTCATCCAGGGAAAGGCCCCTGTCCCTTGCGATGGCAGAGATGTCGTCATACTCCAACTTGGATCTCTCTACGCCATATCCGAAGCTTCTCTTCATCCTGACCGGACCGAACTCCGTGTCCAGAGTCTCCGTCCTGCGCGAGAGTGTATAGCGGTTGCAGAGCTTCTCCCTGACCCCAAGCGTGGTGGTGTTCCTGAACAGAGCCTCAACAAGCCGACCTTTGTCCTCAGGTCTGCATATTACGGACAGCATGGTGCCGGGTCTTCCCTTCTTCATTCCGATCGGTGTTGTGAACACATCCAGAGCACCTGCAGTCAGCAGGGCCTCCTGGGCATATCCCACGGCTTCAGGGGTCATGTCATCCAGATTGCACTCGAGCAAAAGGACAGAATCCGTGGACCCTTCACTCTCCCCCACCATGATCCTTACGCAGTTGGCTCTCTCGAAATCCTTCTTGCCCATACCGTAGCCGATGGCGGAGACCGACATGACAGGCATGCTGCCGAACGATGTGGCGAAATGCTTCAGAAGGGCAGCACCTGTCGGTGTGCAGAGCTCACCCTTTATATCCTGGGAGTAGATCGGGCAGCCCTTCAGGATATGGGCAGTGGCTGGAGCGGGAACAGGCAGTGTCCCATGGGTGCAATTGACCGTTCCTGACCCTACATGAATAGGCGAAACGATGACCTGATCGGGTTTGATTTCATTAAAAAGAAGGCATACCGCAGTCACATCGGCTATTGCATCCATGGTTCCAACCTCATGGAAATGTATCTGCTCAACGGTTGTCCCATGGACCTTTGACTCGGCCTCTGCAATGAGGTTGTACACAGCCATAACATCTTTCCTGACCTTGTCAGGGATGGAGAGATGGGACATGACTATGTGCTCTATGTCATGCATCGAGGAATGGTGGTGATGGTGCTCATGCTCATGGTCATGATGGTGGTGATGCTCCCCCTCCTCCTCTCCGTTGAAGGTGACGTCCATGTGGCTTCCTGTGATCCCGCATTTCTCGGCCTTCACAAGGCTGTACCTGATGCCGGGAAGCCCCAGAGAGTTGAGTCTGTCGACGAAGGCCCCTCTTGCGGCCCCATCCATTGTGTCCAGAAGTGCTGCGGTGAGCATGTCACCTGCTGCACCCATTGATGCATCGATGTATACTGTCTTCATTTCGCTTTCTCCACATGGTTGATCATGGATGCAAGATAACCGGCCCCGAATCCATTGTCTATGTTCACAACGCTGACACCGCTTGAGCAGGAGTTGAGCATGCTCAGCAGTGCAGACAGCCCGTTGAATGATGCGCCGTAGCCAACAGAGGTCGGCACGGCTATCACAGGGCAGTCGACAAGGCCTCCAAGCACGGAAGCAAGGGCGCCCTCCATCCCGGCTATGGCTATGACCACTGTAGCAGACGTAAGCTCATCAAGGTGGGAAAGCGTCCTGTGAAGACCTGCGACCCCAACATCATAGAGCCTCACAACCTCGTTGCCGTAGCTTTCAGCGGTTATGGCGGCCTCCTCTGCAACGGGGATGTCGCTTGTGCCGCCTGTGGCCACGACTATCCTCCCTATGCCATCAGGCTTGGGCATGCTTCCGACAATGCCTATTCT
>JAFVFA010000235.1 GCA_017475725.1 Spirochaetales bacterium | reverse complement strand
GCTCTTCTCCCGGGAGAAGTCCCAGGCAGTGCCCTTCGTCTCCACAAGGGTCCCGTCAGGGATGAGCCCCTTGCCCGCACCGACAATGCAGTGGCTCTCTATCTTAGCGACGTGGGACAGTATGTCGTTGTCCGGATTGCCAGTCAGATTGAAGTATGTGTGGTTCGTCAGGTTGAACGGGCAGGCCTCGGTGCATGTCGCACTGTAATGGATCCTGAACACACCGTCAGATGACATGGAGAAACGGACTCTTATGTCAGCGTCACCCGGGAAGCCGTCATCCTCTTCGGTGGTCTTGATGGAGCAGAGGAACCCGTCATCCATGTGTCGGACGTTCCAGATCCTTGCCCACACTCCCCTTGGCCCGCTGTGCAGAAAGTTGGGTCCGTCATTGGGCTCGAAGGAGAACTCCCGTCCGTCAATGCTGAACCTTGAGCCTCCGATCCTGTTTGCGAATCTGCCGACCGTCAGACCGAAGAAACTCGTCGAGCCAAGAAGCACATCAGGATTCTCCACCGCCCCTATGTACGGCAGCGTCACGTTCTGTATACGTCCGTCCCTGTCAGGAGTGCAGATGGAAGTCACCGCACACCCCAGATTCAGAATCGAGAACGAATATTCACCGGCTTTGTAGGTATACTCCCTGACCTCCATTTCCCCTCCTGATCACTCGTCGTCGCCTTTGCTCTTAAGTACAGCAAGGTAGGCGCTCTGCGGGATCTCGACGTTTCCGACGAGCTTCATTCGCTTCTTTCCTTCCTTCTGCTTCTCAAGGAGCTTCCTCTTTCTGGTCATGTCTCCGCCGTAGCATTTGGCGGTGACGTCCTTACGGAAGGCGTTGATGGTCTCTCTGGCTATGATGTTCCCGCCTATGGCTGCCTGGATCGGGATCTTGAACTGATGCCTTGGGATCTCCTCCTGCAGCCTCTCGCAGGCCTGACGGCCTCTAGGCACGGCATTGTCCTTGAACACAAGCATGCTCAGGGCATCGCAGGCCTCTCCGTTGACAAGGATGTCAACGCGGACAAGGTCTGTCTTGCGATAGCCTATAATCTCATAATCGAACGAAGCATAGCCCCTTGATATTGATTTCAAGCGATCATAGAACTCAAACAGAACTTCAGCAAGAGGCATCTCATAGATGAGCTCGACCCTCTTTGTGTCTATGTAGTTCATGCTTGTCTGTATCCCGCGCTTCTCCATGCAAAGGGTTATGATGGGTCCGACATAGGTGCTTGGCGTGATGACGCTAGCCCTTATGTAAGGCTCCTCCGCGTAGTCGATCCTCATCTGCTCCGGATAGTCCAGAGGGTTGTCGACCTCAATCTCCTCTCCGTTCTTCATATGGATGTGGTACCTTACAGACGGGCTTGTGAGTACAATCGAGAGCCCGAACTCGCGCTCTATCCTCTCCTGGACGACCTCCAGATGGAGCATTCCAAGGAAACCGCATCTGAAGCCCTGGCCCAGGGCAATCGAGCTGTCCTTCTCATAGACGAGCGATGCATCGTTGAGCTTGAGCCTCTCTATGGCGTCAAGAAGCTCCTCATAGTCGTTGGTGTCCACCGGATAGATTGAGCTGAAGACCACAGGCTTAACATCCTTGAAACCCTCGCACGGCTCAGCTGCAGGGTTTCCGGAGAGAGTCACGGTGTCTCCGACTCTGATGTCGCTGATGTTCTTTATCCCCGCGATGAAATAGCCAACATCCCCGGACACAAGCTTTCTGGTCCTCACAAGGTTGAGCTGGAAGATTCCGACCTCCTCCACCTTGTAGGTGGCTTGGCTGTTCATGAACATGATCTCATCGCCTTCCGAAACGGATCCCTCGAATATCCTGAAATGGACGATGACTCCCCTGTAGGGGTCATAGTGGCTGTCGAAGATCAGGGCCTTGAGAGGCTTGTCCTTGTTGTCCTCGGGTGCGGGTATGTACTGGACGATGGCCTCATAGAGCTCATCCACACCCTCACCGGTCTTCGCAGAGACCTTCTGCGTCATGTCGACGTCAAGCCCAAGGTCATGGTCGATCTGCTCAAGGCATGAGGGGATGTCTGCACTTGCCAGGTCTATCTTGTTGATGACGGGTATGACCTCAAGGTCATGGTCCATAGCCATGTAGAGGTTTGCAAGCGTCTGGGCCTCCACACCCTGCGTCGCATCTATCAGGAGAAGAGCACCCTCACAGGAGCTGATGGCCCTTGAGACCTCGTATGAGAAGTCAACATGGCCCGGAGTGTCTACAAGGTTCAGCTCATAGAGCTCCCCGTCCGCAGCCGTGTAAGGGATCGTCACAGCCTGGCTCTTGATGGTTATGCCTCGCTCACGCTCAATGTCCATGTTGTCAAGGATCTGGGTCTGCTCCGGACCCCTTGTGGTGACGAGTCTGGCCTTCTCTATGAACCTGTCGGCCAAAGTTGACTTTCCGTGGTCTATGTGTGCGATTATGCAGAAGTTTCTCTTGTGGGCGGAATCAACCATCTATTTCCCCTCGGTAGTTATGAAAGACGCTGGCCTATAACCAGCCAGCGTCCATGATAACGTATTTTTCTGATAAATAATATTACCAATACTCAAAGAATATCCGAATTCTTCTCCCCGATGGCCTCGAAGCCAAGAAGCTCGCGGACCTCCCTGTCGTCCAGGGTCTCCTTCGCAACAAGTGCCTGGGCAAGCTTGTCGAGCTGGTCCCTGTGCTCGGTGAGGATCCTTGTGGCATCGTCCATGCACTCCTTCAGGATCTTGTTGACCTGCTCGTCTATCTTGGCCGCGGTCTGCTCGCTGAAGTCCTTGTGCTGTGCAATCTCACGACCCAGGAACAGAGGCTCGCCCTCTGAACCGAGGCTTATGAAGCCAAGGTCGCTCATGCCCCACTCGGTGACCATCCTTCTGGCAATGTCCGTGGCCTGCTTGATGTCCGCGCTTGGTCCGGTCGAGGTCTGCCCGGTCAGCAGCTTCTCCGCGATGTATCCGCCCATGGACATCTTGATGTGGCTCAGAAGGGTGCTTCTCTTCATGTATGACTCATCATCCTCTGGAAGTCCCATGGTGACTCCACCGGCGTTGCCGTGCGGGATGATCGTCACCTTGTACAGAGGATAGATGTCAGGCACATAGTAGAATAGAAGCGCATGTCCGCTCTCATGGTATGCGGTGAGCAGCTTGTCCTCTGGCGTCATAACGTGGCTCTTCTTTGCGACTCCAAGGACCATCTTGTCCCTGGCCTGCTCGAAGTCGACCATGGTGACCATCTTCCTTCCCTGTCTGGTGGCGAACAGAGCGGCCTCATTGACAAGGTTGGCAAGATCAGCTCCGGAGGCTCCGGATGTTGCACGTGCTATTCTCTTGAGATCAACTTCAGGGTCGGTCTTGACATGTGAGGCATGGATCTTCAGGATGTCCTCTCTCTCGTTGATGTCCGGCAGCGTGATGGACACCTGTCTGTCGAAACGGCCAGGTCTGAGAAGGGCCGGGTCAAGGACGTCAGCCCTGTTGGTCGCCGCTATGACGATGACTCCGCTGGTCGTGTCGAATCCGTCCATCTCGACAAGGATCTGGTTGAGCGTCTGCTCCCTCTCATCATGGCCTCCGCCAAGTCCGCTTCCTCTGGATCTTCCGACGGCATCTATCTCATCGATGAACAGGATGCATGGGGAATGCTTCCTTCCCTGGTCGAACAGGTCTCTGACCCTGGCGGCACCCATACCCACGAACATCTCGACGAAGTCGGAGCCGCTTGTGTGGAAGAATGACACTCCAGCCTCTCCCGCGACAGCCTTGGCAATGAGGGTCTTACCGGTTCCCGGAGGTCCCACAAGAAGGACACCCTTCGGGATCCTTGCACCGATGTCGGAGTACTTCTTCGGGTCCTTGAGGAACTCGACGACCTCCTGGAGCTCGTACTTGGCCTCCTTCTGGCCTGCAACGTCCTTGAAGGTGATCTTTATGTCCTTGTCGGTG
Organism: Spirochaetales bacterium; assembly: GCA_017475725.1. Lineage (GTDB taxonomy): Bacteria > Spirochaetota > Spirochaetia > Sphaerochaetales > Sphaerochaetaceae > UBA9732. The sequence continues at coordinate 6,211 of JAFVFA010000235.1, read as the reverse complement.
TACTGCTTCGCATGGCTCTTCCCGAACTGCATCATCTGGCCGCTGCCGGATGTCTGGCGAAGAAGCATGATGGTGAATCCTATGAAGATTATCCACGGAAGCAGCTCCAGGACCAATGCCAGAATGGAGACGTCGGCGTCGGAGCCCACAATCTCAACCCCATGTGTCTCGAGCAGCTCAAGGAGGTTGTCATCCCTGTATGGGATTCTGACCTTGTATTCGGACCCTTCCGTGGTCTTGAACAGAATGTATGTGCTGTTCTTGATGTTCGCAGTCGCAACACGGTTGCTGGAGACTGCGTTCTTGAAAGTCGTGTAGGAGACCTCTGCAGTGTTGTTGCCGTTCGAGAATATGGTAATCGCGAAGAACGCGATGAGCAGAGCGAAGATGATGACGCCTATTCTGTTCCTTCTTGACTTGAATGGCCCACCCTGCTGCCCCATGTTCTGGTTCTGGCGATAGCGGTTGTCATCGTTTCCCCTGTTCTGGTCCCTGTTGTTCGAGTCGTTTGCGGATGGACGGGGTCTCCAGTATGAATCGGAATCAGCCTTCTTCTGCTGACTCTGGCTTGTGTCTTTGTTCCCGCTCCCTGATTCAAGGCCCGCAAAGCTGTCAGGCTTCACATGCTGCATCTCATCGTAGGGAGTCTCCTTCCAGTATGCCTTGGCATCATTCTGGGAGTTCTGAACCTCTTCACCCTCTACAGGTGAATCCTGCTTGATTTCCTTATCTTTGTCGTTTGTATCCATTGTTCAGATTAACCTTTAGAGACAATATATAAAGGAAAATGGTTTCGGGCAAGAGAAGTGTGAAACTTAGCGGAAATTCTGTCACGCCCGCCGAACATGCCTCCGAACACCGCACAGATCCCGTCATCGTCCTCCAACAGAGGCACACGGCACCTCAGATGTGCCGGGATCTTCATGTCCTGCAGCAACCTGAGCACCATCTTGGCGCCATTCTTCAGCCTGACCTTGTCGCCTGGCCTTGCGAAACGCACTCTGACCCTTCCACTGAAACTTGACGGGTCAAGGCGGATAGCAAGTGGGTCATCAGAGACCAGGTCCATGCCGGACAGGAGGAAATGTCCGTCAGGAAGCCCGATCCTGTTTCCTGCGGCAGGATCCAGATCCGCACTGAAGAGACTGAACTCCTCATCTGCTGACGGGTCGGTCAGATAGAGCCTTCCGCGATAGATGGAGAACATCGCCCCGTTCGACCCTATGGAGCAATCACCTTTCTTCTCAACCGCCTCAAGGACCCTGCTCAGGAGTGAGAACGGAAGCTCCTTGTCATTGAACACGCAGTCCCACATCGAGAACAGGATGATCGTCCTCTGCACCGCAGTCTTTCCATCGAATTCCGAGATGTCCACGACGGAGCCGATGTCCCCAGCATTGAACTGACACAGGTCGAAAGCCTGTTCCCCTATCCTCAAAACAGTCTCTTCATAATCAGGCCAGATAGCCTGAATGCTGGGAATGATATCATTTCTTATGCTGTTCCTTGAGAAACAGACATCCGAGTTGGTCGAATCTGTACTCCACTGAAATCCATTATCAACAAGGTATCTCTCCAGATCCCCACGGGAGAGATCCAGAAGTGGCCTCATCAGATGGCGCCTCCGGTCAATGGGGGAGATACCCTTTAGGGATGTCACAGGGGACCCTTTGGACAGACGCATGATTATGGTCTCGACCTGGTCCTGCCTATGGTGGGCAGTAAGGATGAAAGACGCACCGAACTCAAGTCTGGCCTTCTCAAGTCTCCGGTAGCGGAGAAGCCTTGCAGCCTCCTCCACTCCACCGCCCCTTTTCCGGGCGAGTCCCTCGACCTCCCCTTCATCAAGGGATTCGACAGCAAGGTCAAGGCCAAGCCTCTCGCAGTTCTCCCTGTTCAGTCTGATCTCTGAATCAAGCTCCGCCTCAGCCCTCAGTCTGTGGTTGACATAGACTGGGAAGGTCCTGTCCTTTCCAAGGACCTTTGTGCACAGGACAAGCAGGGCAAGGGAGTCACAGCCCCCAGAGAAGGCGACTACCACCTTCTCGCTGCTCTCGAGGATTGCATTGATGTTCTCAGAGAATGCCCTTTCTGTTGAATTCAAGCTGAAGCTCCTCAACCGTGGCACCGGAGATGTACTTCTCTATGGCCTTCGCAGCGTCTGACACAGCCTTGTCAACGGCATCCTTCCTCTCTCCGGGGGCATCCACCCCAAGGACATGGTCAGGAACGGAGACACCCTCCTCCGGGCGTCCGATACCGATGTAGATGCGAACGAAATCGCTTCTTCCCAACTTCTCGGAGATGCTTGCAAGTCCCTTCTGCCCTGAGGCCCCTCCACCTTTTCTGATTCTCAGTCCACCGGCGGCAAGGTCCATGTTGTCGCAGACGACGACAAAGTCATCATCCTTGGAGAAGCTGTCCATGATGTCTCCGCTGGCGTTCATGTAGGTGAGAGGCTGAACCAGAAGAGCCTGACCGTTGACCCTGGCCTGCCTGTACAGACGAAAACAGCGTTTCTTCAGTTTGACCTGGAAAAACGCTGCCGCTTCACTGACGGCCCTGAAGCCGACGTTGTGTCTGGTCTGCTCGTATCTGGAACCTGGATTGCCAAGTCCAAGAACAACGATCATACAATCTGGAAATCTGCGTGTACGAGTGTGTCGTACATGATGTTCTCCTGGAGAGCCTTGAAGATGCACTTGTAGGTCTTTCCGTCGAGAACGATCTCGCACTCCTTGCCGACTGCAAGCTTTCTGAGTGTCAGATCAAAGTCGTGAGCATCGAGCACGATGTGGATGTTGCCATCCTTTCCGTACATCTCTGCAGGAAGCTTACCTGCGCGGACAAGTCTTCTGGATCCGGCTGAACCGAAATCCTCTGTTCTGAGTGTTGCGTTGATTGTAACCATGATTTTCTCCTACTCTCATTGGCACACGGCCAATTACCATTGTCAAATTTGCTTTACAGCGATGGAAATACTACACAAAAAGGTTTTTTTTGTCCACACCGTGTAAACGATTGTCACCTAATTTGTTAATATAGATGACATGAACAAGAACAAAAGAGCACTGAAGGTGGCGTTCTTCGCCATCCTGATTGCGGCAATTGCACTTCTGGCACTGGACTCCACTGGTATCATCAGCATGGATTCATGGTTTGCGGGCAGAGACGGACGCGTTGCCTACAGCGAGCTGTCGAAAGCCATTGACTCCGGCCTTGTGACAGAGGCGACCATCGAGGACGACAGAATCCTCTTCACAACAGCCGAAGGCGTCTTCGTGACGGACAACCCTGACTCGTCCACACTGAAGGAGAGGCTTCTGGAATCAGGGGCAAAGGTGTCTGAGAAGGATGGCGTGTCGGTGTCCACAATCCTTGACGTCGTCTTCGACGTGGTCTTCTTCGGAGCTGTGGCCGTGGGACTCTACAAACTGGTCGACTACAGCAGAAAGACCTTCAAGGTCGTCCACAAGACTGGCGTCAGATTCGATGACATAGCCGGCATGGACGATGTCAAAGCGGACATGATGTATCTTGTTGATGTGCTCAAGAACCCTGCCAAGTACAGGGAAAAAGGCATCAGACCGGTCAAGGGTGTCATCCTTGAGGGACCTCCTGGAAACGGAAAGACACTCTTTGCAAAGGCCCTTGCACAGGAGACGGATGTGAACTTCATCGCAACCAAGGGTGCGGACTTCCAGAGTGCTATGATGAGCATGGGTGCAAGGAAGATAAAGATGCTGTTCAACAAGGCATCGAGGCACAAACCCTGCATAGTCTTCATTGACGAGTTCGACAGCATCGGAGAGCGCAGGAACTATGCGGGAACCGGAATAGACAAGGAGAACAACAGGATCATCACAACCATGCTGAACGAGATGGACGGCTTCACTGCGAACAACGGACTTCTGGTCATTGCGGCGACCAACTCCTATGCATCGCTGGACCCTGCCCTGGTCAGACCCGGACGTTTTGACATAAAGTTCACGATAGGGAACCCGGACGCAAGGACAAGGGCCAGACTGGTTGAGATATACTCCAAGGGCAGAAACCTTTCCGGAGAGCTTTCAGCAGATGTCCTTGTCACTGCCTTCGATGGTCTCTCATGCGCTGCCATAGAGGCGGTCCTGAACGAGGCTCAGGCGCTTTGCCAGATGGCGGGGAACTCCGAATTGACCATGGGGCACATCCTTGCAGCGGCCCAGAAGACCGGTGCAAGACTGAATATCAGAATAAAGAAATGAAGGACGTAAAAATGAGAAACATGTCAAAAAATCTGGTCATAATCCTAATTTCAGCTATCGTATTAGCCTTGTTTGCTTCATGCAGCACCCTATCAGGAAAAGAGGAGCCCACCGTTGTCTCCGTTTCCGGAAACGGAATCGTCTACCTTGAGGCCGACACGGTCAAGTTCAGCATAAACGTCAGTGAAAGCGCCGAGACCACAGGAGAGGCGCAGCAGAGGACGAACGAGAAGATGAGCCGGATTCTGGACATCCTAAAGCAGCACGGCATAGAGGACGAGGACATCTCGACCACGGCACTCAACTTCAGTTCGGACTACTACTGGGACAACGGAAGACAGATCAAGACCGGTGAATCCGTAAGCCAGACCGTATACGTGACAATGAAGAACATCGAGGACTTCTCCTCTCTGGCCGATGATCTGGGCAACAAGCTTTCGGGGATCTCTTTCTACAACGTAAGCTTCGACTCGACCCAGAAGGTGGTCGCAAGCAAGGCAGCCAGGGAGCTTGCCTACCAGAACGCACTTGAGAAGGCTCAGCTCTACGCAAAGCAGGCCGGGCTCGAAGTCTCAAGACCGCTCTCCATCAACGAGGGCTATGTCTCATACTCGACCGCAAACTACAAGAGCATGTATATGGAGGATATGGTCATGACCATGGAGGCTGCAGCGGCACCTTCATATGGAACACAGACACCCACAGGTCTTCTGTCTGCGACCATAGATGTCAGCGTCACCTTCGAGCTGAAGTGACGATTGACTTAACCATTTCCAGATTGTAGTATTCTGATGTCCGCAAGGACGACACAGGCCGTTAGCCCAATGGTTAGGGCACCGGGTTTTGGCTCCGGTTATGGTAGTTCGATTCTACCACGGCCTGCATTTTTTTAGAATGTAACCCTCTCCGCCTTCAGACCACCGTTCAGTTCAAGATCCTCCCTGTCGCTGAGAAGGACATGGCAGCTCCCGCTTCCCGTGAGAATCAGCCTCTCGCCATCAAGCAACCCAATGTCAGGCCTAGTGTTCACAATGCCGAAGTCGTTTCTGAAGCTCCATTCCCTGACCGGAAGTCTATAGATCATCTCCAGATCGTCCAGGTCGTCATGATCAGGAATCACCGCTCTGCCATCAAGGGCCCCATAGGCCTCCCTTGTGCTTGTCTTCCCTCCTTCGGGAATGAGGATGAAACCCTTCAGGTCAGTCCGTGGCTCTATCGGCCTGACGATCTCCCCAAGACCTGAGACCAGAGCGGTTCTGCAGCCTCTGATGAAGAACGGGACATCGCAACCGACATCCAAGCCTATCCTCATCAGGTCCTCCACGTCCAGAGGATCAGCCTCCTGACTGTTCAGGTACCTGAGCAGGGTCGCTGCATCGGACGACCCACCGCCAAGGCCGGCCTGACTCGGGATTCTCTTCTCCACAAGGATTGATATGGAACGGTCAAAACCCATCCGCTCATGCCAGAGGTTTGCGGCCTTTTCCAAGGTAGACTTCCCCTTTGGGCAAAGGCCCTCAAGGCCCCTCACATCTACGGAGAACGGGCCCTCCCCGATCTCCACATGAAGCCTGTCAGACAGTGAGCAGGTCTGGAATATGGAGGCAATCGGATGGTAACCGTCCGGCCTTCTCCGTCCCACGGCAAGATGCCAGTTGACCTTTGCAGGGGCAATCAGCTCCATAGCCCAAGCTCCTTCATCCTTGCCTCTGTCTTGCCGTTCCAATCCACATTGGCCTGTGGGTTGCCCGGGCTCGGATGGATTATTGAGGATATGATCCTGTCCGCATCACCGTTCACAGACAAGAGCTTTGCCTCTGCGTACTTCCCTATTCCTATGAGCGCATGCGGACCCACCATCTCGATCACATCTGAGAGGTATCTGTCGCAAACAGATTCCAGGTTCACCCTCTCCTCTTTTGGAAGATGGTCTGGTGTGAAGTTCTTTGCTGTTTTTCCACTAT
>JAFVFA010000234.1 GCA_017475725.1 Spirochaetales bacterium | reverse complement strand
GCATCGCATCCAACTATGTCAGGTCCCAGAAGGCTGACGGATACACATTCCAGGTCGCCCACGAGGCCATCCTGACCAACAAGATCGCAGGAACAACAGACTTCGACTATGACGGATTCACACTTGGTGGAATCCCTTTCAAGGTCTACACAACATGCCTGCTCTCAAAGGACTACAGCTCTGTCGAGGAGCTTGTTGCAGCGGCAAAGGCCAATCCTGGCAAGATCAAGTTCGGAACTGAGCTCGCAACAAACGACACCGCCATCATCGCCATGATGGAGGAGGTCTACGGCGTCAAGTTCCAGCTTGTGGACTCCGGTGCAGTCTCCGACCAGATCGGCTCAATGATGGGTGGCCACATCGACTTCATGAAGGCCCCGATCGGAAACGTCAAGGACTATGTCGCATCCGGTGACTTCCACGTTCTGGCCTTCTTCAACGAGGAGAGGAACGCCGACTATCCTGAAGTCCCGACAATGGCTGAGCTCGGCGTCGACTTCGTTGTGGACAAGTACTTCGGATGCTTCTTCACACCTGGCGTAGATCCGGCAATCATCGCAAAGTTCACAGCTGCAATGCAGGAGATCTGCAAGAACCCGGACTTCCAGGCAGAGGCAGCGGCTCTCTACTACACAGTCGACTATGTCGATCCTGCTGACGAGCCTGCATACTTCGAGGACTGCAAGACCAGACTGGTCGAGTACCAGAAGCTCCTCGAGTCACACTACGGAATCTGATCTCGGAAAGTCGAGCAGGGCAGTGACCGAAAGGTTCCTGCCCTTTTTTTAAAGGGATTATGATATGAAAAGGAAAGTCAAAGACATTGTGGTGGGTTCCGTCGTGATCGCGTTCGGGGTCTTCTACTTCACACAGACGCTGGGAATCAGGAAGATCCCGTTCATCGACCCCATAGTCGGTTCTGCCCTGTTCCCCAGAATAATAGCCGGGATAATCGTCCTCTGCGGCATTGCCATCTTGGTCAACGGGATCAAGGTCATGAGGAAGGACACCGCATCCGTGGCTGCATCAAAGAAGACTCTGATGGAGGCTGCAGACGAGGCCGAGAACGGCCCGGCAACGGAAGCGCAGAAAAGGAAGGGCAACATCAAGGTGGCCCTGGTCCTTGTGAGCTTTGCCCTGTATGCGTTCTTCATGGACAAGATAGGCTTTGCGGCGGCATCGTTCGTCTATCTGGTCTCCCAGATGGTCCTGATGAGCCAGGAGAGGCCAACAAAGAAGAGAATGGTGTTCTACGTGATACTGTCCGCCGTCCTTGCAGCGGCGATATTTGCTCTGTTCCGCTATGGATTCGGTCTGATTCTGCCTAAGGCAAGATGGTTCTGAGGAGGTTGGCATGCATAATTTCGTGATAGGTTTCTCACAGATACTCAATCCGATGTCGCTCCTTCTGATCCTGATCGGAACGTTCCTTGGAATCTTCTTCGGCGCGGCCCCGGGCATGACATCTTCCATGGGCATAGCTCTTGCGCTGCCGGTGACCTACGCCATGGGCATAGTGGACGGCATGGCCTTGCTGCTTGGCATATACATAGGCTCGATCTCAGGAGGTCTGATCACAGCGATACTTCTGAACATACCGGGCACGCCCGCTTCCGTGGCAACCACGTTCGACGGGCACCCGATGGCCCTGAGAGGCGAGGGCGGAAGGGCTGTCAGAGTCGGTACCCTCTACTCCTTCATTGGTGGAATGATCTCGCTTCTGGCCCTGTTCTTCATCTCCCCTGTCCTTGCCAAGGCTGCTCTCAAGTTCTCCCACGAGGAGTACTTCGCAATCGGCGTCCTGTCCCTGTTCCTGATCTCAGGCCTCTCCGGCAAGTCACTTGCCAAGGGTATGGTCAGCGCACTGATAGGCGTTGTGTTCGCAACTGTGGGAATGGCACCTGTGGACACTGTCAGGAGATTCACATTCGGCATCCCGCAGCTTGACGGAGGTTTCCAGCTTCTGCCTCTGATGATAGGCGTCTACGCCGTGGCTGAGGTCCTCAAGGTCGCTTCATCTGCAAGCACAGGTGACATGAAGGTCCTGAACTACAAGTCCAAGGGCTTCGGTGTCAGCTGGAAGGAGTTCAGGGAGCAGACCCCGAACATGCTGCTTTCAGCTGCAATCGGAACTGGAATCGGAATCCTTCCGGGTCTTGGAGCCGCAATCTCCAACCTGATCGCCTATTCCGCATCCAAGAGGATCAGCAAGCATCCGGAGAGGTTCGGCACAGGCTGCATCGATGGAGTCATCGCATCCGAGACGGCCAACAACGCAGTCTCCGGTGGAGCCCTGATTCCGCTTCTGACCATGGGAATCCCGGGAGACGCCGGCACGGCCATGCTGCTTGCCGCCTTCATGCTCCACGGAATCACTCCGGGTCCGCTTCTCTTCAACAACTACAGCAACACCATCTACGCCATGTTCGCCATCCTGATCATCTCAAACATCATGATGCTTCTGATCCAGATCTACGGACTGCCGGTGTTCCTGAAGATGCTGAACGTGAAGAAGAACATCCTTCTTCCTGTGATCATGGTGCTCGCCTCACTTGGCGCCTTTGCGATGAACAACAGGATCTTCGATGTCTGGGCCATTTTCGTGTTCGCCATCATCGGCTATCTGATGAGCAAGGCCGACATGCCGGCTCCTCCGATCGTCCTGGGCTTCGTCCTTG
>JAFVFA010000233.1 GCA_017475725.1 Spirochaetales bacterium | reverse complement strand
GGGTGGAGGAAAGGGAGGCTCGGACTTCTCGCCAAAGGGGAAGTCGGATGCTGAGATCCAGAGGTTCTGCCGCGCCTTCATGACGGAGCTGTACAGACACATCGGACCTGACACGGATGTGCCGGCCGGAGACCTCGGAGTTGGTGCAAGGGAGATCGGATACCTCTACGGCGCATACAGGAAGATCGTCAACGAGAACACCGGAGTCCTGACAGGCAAGGGTTGGGGCTGGGGCGGATCCCTGGTCAGACCGGAGGCCACAGGCTACGGTACCATGTACTTCGCCAACGAGATGCTCAAGGAGCACAATGACAGCTTCGAGGGCAAGAGAGTCGCCATATCCGGCTTCGGAAACGTGGCCTGGGGTGCAGTCTCGAAGGCCACCCAGCTGGGTGCAAAGGTCGTCACACTCTCCGGACCTGATGGATACATCTACGACGAGGACGGGGTGAACACTCCTGAGAAGATCGCATACATGCTGGAGCTCAGAGCCTCCAACCAGGACGTGATTGAGCCGTATGCCAAGAAGTTCGGCGCCAAGTTCGTCAAGGGCAGAAAGCCTTGGGAGGTCCCTGTTGACATGGCATTCCCGTGTGCACTGCAGAACGAGCTCAACGGCGAGGATGCAAAGCAGCTGATCAAAAACGGCGTCAAGTACGTCATAGAGACATCCAACATGGGCTGCACTCCGGAGGCCATAGAGGAGCTCCAGAAGGCACGCATCCCGTTCGCTCCGGGCAAGGCTGCAAACGCAGGCGGCGTTGCGGTGTCCGGTCTTGAGATGAGCCAGAACGCAGAGCACTATTTCTGGTCCGCTGAGGAGGTCGATGAGAAGCTCCACAGGATCATGAAAGGAATCCATGATGCCTGCGCCCGTGAAGGCAAATGCGCCGACGGATACATCGACTACGTCAAGGGTGCGAACATAGCAGGTTTCAAGAAGGTCGCCGACGCAATGTGCCAGCAGGGCTTCTGATCGTAAAATCCGATAATGGCAATTGGGGCTGTGACTCAGGTTACAGCCCCATGTTTTTTATGCTAGAATCTCACTGATGCACTACGAACTAGACGAGACTTGGATGCCGTTCACCTCACTGATGCTGAAGCACATCTACAATGTGCTTCTCATCTGCTCGGAATACGACCGCTTCATGCTTGAAGAGGATGGCAGGGTTGAGGAGGAGCTCTTCCAGGAATACATGTCCCTGGGGCTTTCGAATCCACCGAAGATAACCCATGTCAGCAACGAGCGTGATGCCCTGAACAAGCTGAAGACCCAGCAGTTCGACCTTGTGATCTCCATGCTGGACCTTGGGAGCGGACGCGTGGAGGTCCTTGCGGAAGAGGTCAAGAAGCTGAATCCGGAACTGCCGTTCATAGTCCTGTCCCCGTCCCCGGACCACCGCAAGGCCAAGGCCATCAAGGGGGAGGACTGCCCCTACATAGACTACATGTTCTACTGGCTCGGCAACCCATCGGTTTTCCTGGCCATGGTGAAGCTCATAGAGGACAGGATCAACGTCGACCATGACACGGACATGGCCGATGTTGAGGTTATAATCTTCGTTGAGGATTCGGTTCGCTTCATATCCTCCTATCTGCCTGAGATGTACATGCTTCTGATAGAGCAGAACAGGGCCTCCATCCGAGAGGCTCTGAACGAGTGGGGCACCAAGGTCAGAATGCGCGGCAGACCCAAGATTCTGCTCGCCCGCTCCTATGACGAGGCGATAGGCCTCTACAACAAGTACCGCCAGAACGTGCTTGGAGTCATAACGGACCTGACTTTCAGTTCACCGTTCGGAAGGGAGAAAGCCGGTTCCCACCTGATAGACTATATAAAGGGGGACAACCCTGAATGCCCGGTGCTTCTTCAGACCACCAGCAAGGAGGAGGGGGAGCGGATAGCCAGGGAGAAGGACGCTGACTTCATCTGGAAGCTCTCCTCTGACCACAGGCATTATCTTCAGGACTACTTCAAGACCCGTTACGACTTCGGTCCGTTCAGCTTCAAGGACCCCAAGACCGGAGAGGTCCTTGCAACGGTCTCCAGGATGAAGGAGCTGCAGGAGCAGATAAAGACCATACCGATAGAGTCCTTCATCTACCATGTCCGCAGGAACGAGTTCTCCAGATGGCTCAGGGCCCAGTCCCTCTACCAGCTGGCCTCAAGGATGAAGCCGATCTCCATCAAGCCCGACGCCTCAAACGCCGAGGAGGTCAGGCAGTTCATCTACACCACCATAAAGGAGTACAGGAAGGAGAGGTCCACAGGAACCATAGCCGAGTTCAAGCGTGAGGCCTACGATGAGACGCTGTTCTTCTCCAGAATAGGTAAGGGCCCACTTGGAGGGAAGGGTAGAGGCCTTGCCTTCATAGCCCTTGAGATGAAGGCGGCGGGCATAAGGAAGAAGTATCCTGGTCTCAGGGTCTCCATTCCTAGGACCGTTGTCATCTCCACAGAGATGTTCGACGGCTTCATGGAGCTCAACGCTCTCAAGCCCAGCATGTTCGAGGACAAGACCGATGACGAGATCCTGACCATCTTCCTTGCGGGAGAGCTGCCTGAGGAGCTCGAGCTGGATCTGAAGAGGATCCTTGAGGTCATCTCAGTGCCCATCTCGGTGCGCTCGTCATCACTTCTTGAGGACAGCCACTTCCAGCCCTTCGCCGGGGTGTACCAGACGTCCATGATCCCCAACATAGGCAGTGACGGGAAGCGTCTGATGGACCTTGAGCGGGCAATAAAGACCGTTTGGGCATCGACCTATTTCTCCACCGCCCGCGAATACCTGAAGCGCACTGGCCACTCCCAGGAGGAGGAGAAGATGGCGGTCATCCTGCAGCAGATAACCGGCTCTGACCACGATGGCCTCTGGTTCCCGAACATCTCAGGGGTCGCACGTTCTCTGGACTACTATCCTGCAGGTAGCAGAACCGCAGAGGACGGGATAGGCATGCTGGCGTTCGGCATGGGGAAGACCATAGTGGATGAGGGCGACGCCTTCCGCTTCTGCCCCGCAAAGCCGAAGATCCCGGTCTCGTCCATCAACGGCAGAAGCTCTGCCCAGACCATGTTCTACGCGCTTGCAAGGAACATGGAGTTCGACCCTCACAACGACATAGACAATCTGGTCCACGTGGATCTCCAGGAGGCCTACAAGTGGCCGAACTCCGTCCGCGGCATAGTCTCAGTCATGACACCCTACGGCTACATGTCCGAGAACGCGAACGACACGGGTTTCAAGAGCCTCACGTTCAACGGCATCATCAAATACGACATGATCCCCTTTGCAAAGATAGTGGACGAGGTCCTGAAGCTCGGTTCCCGCACCATGTCAGAGCCGGTCGAGATAGAGTTCGCCGTCAACCTGGAGCATGCGGACTGGATAGACTTCTCCATCCTGCAGATCAGACCGATCTCCGGCACTGACCGCTTCGAGGACGTGGACATATCGGACGAGGAGATGCAGAGCTCCGCAATCGTCTGCAACCATGTCATGGGCAACGGGAAGCTGGAGGGCATAAAGGACATCATCTGCGTCAAGCCGGATGCCTTCAGACGCTCTGAGATGGTGGAGATGGCCGTTGAGCTTGAGAATCTGAACAGGAGCCTCGAGGACTCCTATGTCCTTGTGGTCTCTGGCCGCCTCGGCTCCTCGGACAACTGGCTGGGGATACCTTGCTCCTGGTCACAGATCTCCAAGGCCATGGTCATTGTCGAGACAGGGCTGAAGGACATACAGGCCGAGCCCAGCGAAGGTACTCACTTCTTCCAGAACGTCACCACTCTTGGCTGCCTGTATCTGTCTAACAATCCCCAGACAGGGGACGGAAGGCTGGACTTCGATGCCATCATGGGTCTTGGGAAGGTGCAGGAGACGAAGCACTTCGTCCATGTTCGCGCTGAGAGCGACCTTGAGATCAAGGCCGACGGCCTCTCCGGAAAGGCGATTGTAGGTCTGTAACAGCTTGATTCTCAAATATCCCTGAAAACAACTCGATTTCAATGAAAATTGCTGAAGACTTCATCATTTTTCTCCGTTTTCAGACAGTTTTCAGGGACATCGCCAAACAGTATCAAACAGTATCAAACAGAAGGGCTGCCGTGGAATCTCCACAGCAGCCCGTATTTCCTAATTCAAGAAGCCCAGATTACTCTGTGTACATGTCAATGAGTTTTGTGAGGTGCTCATAGCGCTTCTTTGCCTCTTCCTCGTTGGCCTTGAACAGGACATCTGCACGAGCAGGGAACTCACGTGTGAGTCTGCTGTAGCGAGCCTCGTTCATCAGGAACTCCTGATAGCCACCAGCCGGAGCCTTGGAGTCGAGTGTGAACTTCTTTGCTCCCTCCGGGTTGTATCTGAAGAGGTTCCAGTAACCGCAGTCGACAGCCTTCTTCATCTCCTTCTGGCAGTTGGTCATACCGCCCTTGATTGAGTGCATCTCACAAGGTGCATAACCGATGATGAGTGAAGGTCCGTGATAGGCCTCGGCCTCTGTGATG
>JAFVFA010000232.1 GCA_017475725.1 Spirochaetales bacterium | reverse complement strand
GTTGCGGCAGCAGCTGGAGTTGCATTCTTCTTCTGATATAACAGGACCTTATAGAAAAGTGAGGCCGCCGTGGAACTGTGTTCCGCAGCGGCCTTTTCCATGTCCTGGGAGCTGGCTCACTTGCTGAATCTGTCAATCACAGCCTGTGTGCTGTTCTCTATGGCCTCCGGCATCTTGACTCTTCCGTCGAATACAGCCATGTCCTTGAACCCGATTCCTGTGAGAAGCACGCAGATGCTCGCATCCTCTCCGAATCTCTGCTTCAGCATGTCCCTGTCCTTCTCAAGTGCCGCCCAGGCGGTTGCGCTGGCGGGCTCGACGAAGATCCCGCTGTCATGGACAAGGATCATCTGGGCATCCAGAATCTCACTCTCTGTGACCTCTGTGCACCAGCCGTCGTAGGACTTGAGGTACTGCACAGCCATCCTGCCGCTGGCAGGGATGTCGACTGAGATCGAGTCGGCCCTTGTTGTGGCCTCTATGCTCCTGAACTGACCGGTCCTGAAGGCCTGGCTGATTGCGTTGGACTTCTCGCTCTGGGCACAGACAATGTGCGGGATCCTGTCTATGAGACCGGCCTGAAGCAGGTCATAGAAGCCCTTGTAGACACCGCTTATGATGCAGCCGTCTCCCACAGGGACGTAGACCACATCCGGGACCTTCCTTCCAAGTTGCTCGAAGAGCTCGATTGAGACGCTCTTCTTGCCCTCTATGGTCATGGGGTTGTAGGCCGTGTTGCGGTTGATTCCACCGAAGTGCTTCGTGTACTCGATGGAAAGCAGGAAGGCATCATCGTACGAACCCTTGACCGGAACCACAGTGGCTCCGTACAGGACGCTCTGCATCAGCTTGTTGATCGGTGCCGTCTGAGGGACGAACAGGATGATGTCCAGACCATACGCCGCACCTGCGCAGCTCATGGCCGCTCCGGCGTTGCCAGTTGAGGCAAGGGCGATCTTCCTTGTGTTGTGGGCAATGGCCTGTGCCGCTATGAGCTGGCTTGCCCTGTCCTTGAATGACCCGGAGGGGAGGTAGGCATCCATCTTGCAGAAGACGTTTCTGAGGCCAGTCCTCTCGTTAAGTCGCTTGGGTACGACGATTGGGGTTGTTCCAACAGGATATACTTCCTTATTCGGTACTTCATAAGGGAAGAAGTCATAGATGGAGACATGGTCCTTCTCCTTGAGCCTCTGGAGGTCCTCCTTGTCGTAGATGACCTTCAGATAGCCCCTGGGGAACTCTCCCTCCTTTGACTTGGCTGCACATTCCGGGCACTGGTAGATGATGTCATCTGTGACATACTCCCTGCCGCAGTCCACGCATACATACTTGAATTTCATGTGTGTCCTCCTGGACATGAAAAGGGCTGCCGTTAAGCAGCCCTTTTCTCTGCGGTTCTTCAGTTTGCAAGGACTTCCTTGTTGAAGGCCTCGATGAGCTGGTCGATCTTCTCTGCCATAGGCGGGATCGACTTCCAGTAGTCTCTGTCATACCACTGCCTGTTGATTTCGGCATAGGTCTTGCCCTGCTGCTCAACCCATGTGTAGTACTTGAGGTTGTGGATTCTGAGCCTGTCGTAGTAGTTGAGCTCAAGTGCATCCTGATAGCTCTGGTGGAGCAGGGCTCCGCTGTGGACCCTTGCAGCCTCCATCTCCGTGAACTTGCCCTGTTTCTCATCAAGCTCGGCGAGTCTTGTCTTGTACATGATCGAGGAGTCTGTGCAGATTGTGAAGACGACATCGTCCTCCTCCATCTCGTAGTACTTGGCCATCTTGATTGCGGAGAGCATGTTGCCGATTCCGGAGATTCCGAAGAGCTGGAGATTCTCGATGTCCTTGTCATCCAGTCCGACGACATCCTTGAGGTACTTGATCCCCTCAGGCTCGTTGAAGAGTCTGTAGATGTCCATGCAGTCCTGGTCGTCGATGGCACAGATCATGTCGGTGTTCTTGACGTTGTGGATCCATGGCACATGCTTGTCTCCGATGCCTTCGATCCTGTGTCCGCCGAATCCGTTCCTGAGAAGGGTCGGGCACTGCTGGGCCTCTCCGGCTGCGATCTTGATGTGCGGATAGACATCCTTCAGGTGGTCTCCTGCGGCCAGTGTTCCGCCGCTTCCCGTTGATGAGGCGTATCCGCGGACGTTCTCGTCCTTGATTCCAAGGTCCTTGAGGACCTCAAGGATTGCGGCTCCGGTCACCGTGTAGTGCCAGAGATAGTTCTCGAACTGCTCGAACTGGTTGAAGATGACGATGTGCTTGCCGCGCTCCGCATCGAGCTCATGGCACTTGTCGAAGATCTCCTTGACGTTTGACTCGCAGCCAGGTGTGGCGATGACCTATCCGGCAACGGTCTTGAGCCAGTTGAACCTCTCCTGGGACATCTCCTCCGGGAGGATGGCGATTGACTGGCATCCGAGAAGGGCGCTGTTGTATGCGCCGCCGCGGCAGTAGTTTCCGGTCGATGGCCAGACGGCCTGCTGGTTCATGGCATCGAAGTTACCTGTTGCGAGGGCAGGGGCGAGACATGCATATGTTGCTCCAACCTTGTGTGCTCCTGTAGGGAAGTACTTTCCGACAAGTGCAAGGATCCTTGCCTTGACGCCTGTGAGCTTCTTTGGAATCTCAATGTAGTTGACTCCACCGAATCCGCCACCCTGCATGACAGGCTCGTTCTTCCAGGTGATCCTGAAAAGGTTGACTGGGTTGACATCCCAGAGACCTGTCTTCGCAAGCTTGGCCTTGACGTCGGCAGGGACTGTGGACGGGTCAATCATCTGCTTGAATGTGGGGAGAATGATCCCTTTCTCTCTGCAGAGCTTGACGTTTCTTGCTCTCACTTCAGGATTGACGTTCAGATTGATGAGCATTTATGTCCTCCATATAAATTAATGCGGTCTGTTCCGGTCTCATGACCTATCAGGGTGATTATCGCATAGCTTATGGACATTGTAAACATTTTTTTAAGGCTAAATTTAGATAAATTGAATTTTAGGAAAGTGAAATTGAGCTTTCCGTAAGAATCTTCAACTAAAATTGAAAAAATTGAACAAAATTGCGGTTTTTCGGTGTAAAATGCCAAGTGAAATGTTGCTTCCACCATTTGAGTGTTGCAAATGTTGCGCTTTGTTGCAAAAACATTTGACTTTGGATGCAGATGGTTTACAATCTAGATGGAATACTTCGCAACTGAAAGGGGGTTGTGCAATGGGTGACAGAATGAGACCTGTTCCGTTCGAGGAACTGATAGACAGGATTTTCTCGGAGTACCGCAACCATGGTACCATTTTCGGAATCCACAAGGAGGATTTCTACAAACCAAGCGGCAGGCACTCGATCTCCGTTTTCGGCCAGAAGTGCTCGACCCCGCTCGGACCGGCAGCGGGACCACATACCCAGCTGGCCCAGAACATCGTCAGCGCATACATGGTAGGCGGTCGCTTCATGGAGCTCAAGACCGTCCAGATAATGGACCATCTGGAGATAGCCAAGCCCTGCATCGATGCACGTGACGAGGGGCACAACGCCGAGTGGTCCACCGAGTACACCCTGGAGAAGGCATATGACGAGTATCTGAAGGCATGGTTCGCCATTCATCTCATCCAGGCCGCGGTCTCCGGCAAGGTGGAGGAACCTGACTTCATATTCAACATGAGTGTGGGTTACAACCTCGAGGGCATCAAGCAGCCCAAGATGCAGACCTTCATAGACAACATGATAGATGCCAACCGAAGCCCTCTGTTCAAGGAGTACAAGGCCGCACTCAGGAACATCATAGATGACGGCAACCTCCTGGAGGGCACTGACCTCGAGGGCCACGAGAAGGCGCTCAAAGGGCTTGAGGAGCGCATCAGCGCAAGCATCTGCCCAAGCGTGACGATATCCACCATGCATGGCTGCCCTCCGAAGGAGATAGAGGCCATCTGCACCTACATGCTGACAGAGAAGCACAGGAACACCTTCGTCAAGCTCAACCCGACCCTCCTCGGATACGATGAGGTCAGAAGAATCCTGGACGACATAGGGTTCGACCACGTCGAGCTCAAGCGCGAGAGCTTCGAGCATGACCTCCAGTACCCTGATGCGATCGCAATGCTCCACAGACTTGTCGACCTTGCAAAGAGGGAGAAGCTGGGCTTCGGCG
The DNA here is from genome assembly GCA_017475725.1 of Spirochaetales bacterium. GTDB lineage: Bacteria > Spirochaetota > Spirochaetia > Sphaerochaetales > Sphaerochaetaceae > UBA9732. The sequence goes on along the minus strand of JAFVFA010000232.1, from coordinate 1,457 downwards.
TGAAGCTGACCAACACACTGGGGAACGTCAATGACGGTCAGGTCCTTCCTGGTGACGAGAGATACATGTCAGGAAGGGCTCTCCTTCCGATCTCCACAACGGTTGCGAGCCGTCTAAGCGACGAGTTCGCAGGCAAGCTCCCGGTCTCCTACTCCGGCGGATGCACCCTGTTCTCCGTCAAGGACATCTTCGAAACGGGCATCAGACCAATAACGATGGCCACCGACATGCTCAAGCCGGGCGGATATGCAAGGATGGCCCGCATGGCCGAGAAGCTGGAGAATGAGAGCAAGGCCTGGTCGATGACCGACATAGACCCGAAGGCCGTGAGCGCCCTCTCAAGGAACGCAAGGACTGCGGAGTACTCGCAGCGAGAGTTCAGAGGGGACAGGGCCGCAAAGGTGGATGATGCCCTTCCTCTGTTCGACTGCTACGTCTCGCCCTGCATGCAGGCCTGCCCGATCCACCAGAACATACCTGACTACGTCAGCCTTGTGGGTGAGGGGCGCTACGCCGAGGCCCTGGCGGTGATATACGAGGAGAACGCACTTCCGAACATCACCTGCAACATCTGTGACCACCAGTGCCAGTTCCACTGCGCAAGGATGGACTACGAGGGTGCGGTCCAGATAAGGGAGATGAAGAGAATCGCGGTGGAGAAGGGCACAAACGAATACCTCCAGACGCTCTGGGAGAAGCCGCAGGCTCCGGCGGACGTCAAGGCTGCCGTAGTCGGTGCAGGCCCTGCAGGACTTTCCGCCGCGTTCTTCCTTGCAAGATCGGGCTTCGACACGACGATCTACGAGAAGGCCCCCAACGCTGGCGGTGTTGTGGCAAACATAATCCCGAAGTTCAGGATCGACCCGAAGGCTGTACAGGCTGACATTGACCATGTGGCTGCCCACGGCGTCAAGTTCCGGTACAACGCAAAGCGTGAGGACGTCACAGTCAAGGCCCTGAAGGATGCCGGCTACGACTTCATCTTCTACGCGGTCGGTAGCGAGAAGGACAACCTGATCAGCATTGCGGGCGAGCAGGACAGGGTCCACGGGGCTCTGGAGTTCCTTGAGGCCTTCAAGGCGGGCAATGCCGCCCCGATGCTCGGCAGACATGTTGTGGTGACAGGCGGTGGAAACACTGCAATGGACAGTGCAAGGGCCGCAAAGAGGACAGCCGGTGTCGAGACGGTGTCTGTGGTCTACAGAAGAGGCCGCAAGGAGATGCCTGCGGATCCGGAAGAGTTCAGAATGGCACTGGATGACGGCATAGACTTCCACTTCCTCTCTAATCCGAAGGAGATTGCAGGTGGAAAGCTCGTCTGTTCCAAGATGGCACTCGGAGAGCCTGATGCATCCGGCAGAAGACGCCCGGTGGAGACGGAAGAGACCTTCACCCTGGACTGCGACGCCCTGATCACAGCAATAGGCGAGCACGCCGACACTGAGGCCCTCACCTGG
>JAFVFA010000231.1 GCA_017475725.1 Spirochaetales bacterium | reverse complement strand
TTGTTGAAGAAGGCTATGGACCTGACGCCGTTCTTGGGATTCGAATAGGCCTTCGTCAGGTTGATCCCTTCGCCGAGGCCATACATGTCGTCCAGGTTGTCCAGTATGTCCAGACCTGCATAGGACACGGCACTGCCCTTGCCGTCCGTCCCTTCACGGGTGGACAGACCCTCAAGTGAGCCGTCGTCTATGTACAGCAGATGCGCGGATACGATTGCAGACACATGGGAGTCCTTGACGAACTCCATCGCCTCCTGAATGGTCATTCGGCTTGAGATCATGTGGTGGGCCCAGACGTCACAGATATGCTGTTCCCCTTCAAGGTAGTTCTCCGTGACCTTCTCCATAGACACAGTCATGCTTTTGAGGTGGTCGCAGTCGTTGTCAAACAGCTTGCGGTTCTCATTCCCCATGTACAGAAACACGAACAGTATCATTCCGAGCGCTATCAATATGTTCAGGAAGATGATCGCATATCTTTTCATTGCGAACTCCTCAGTCGCAAAGGGCCTCGAGCTCCTTGTGGAGCTTTCTGATCTTCTCTACCAGAGGTGAATAGTCGGTCTGCGTCCTTGCACGGAGAAGCTCCGTGATCTCCTGGACGGCAGTGAACAGTGGGGTGAGCGACAGATTCCCCAGTGCCCCCTTCAGGGAATGTGAGGCCTCGAACGCCGCGTCAAGGTCATTTCTTGCTATGGCATCGTATAGCACGCCGAAGTTCCGGTCCTTGGGCATGATCTTGACCAGCTTCAGATAGAAATCCCTGTTTCCCATGCATCTGCTGATGCCTTCCTCCGTATTCGCACCGAATCTCTCAAGATCCTCTATAGTCATTCAAACCTCCGTTCAACGATTGTCTTTGATGAATGTCTCGAAATCCTCTGAAGGCAGAGGTTTAGAGAAATAATAGCCCTGCACGATGTCGCAGCCCATCTCCTTAAGGAGCTGATACTGCTGCTCCAGCTCCACACCCTCTGCTATGACAGGGGCTCCAAGGCTCTTTGCCATCTGGATGATGAGCTGGACGATACTGAGCATTGTGCTGTTCTCATGGATTCTCCTGACGAATGACATGTCCAGCTTTATGACATCCACAGGCATCTCTGCCAATCTGTTCAGTGAAGAGTATCCGGTCCCGAAATCATCTATCTCTATGCGGAACCCGGCATTCTGCAGGACTCTGACTGCCTGCACCAGCTGTGAGGAATCGCTTGAATAGGCGGACTCGGTTATCTCAAGGGCAATGTCATCGAAACCCAGCCCGTTCTCCTCAAGTATGCCTACGATCTTGTCCTTCAGAGACGGATCGAAGAGCTCTATCCGCGAGACGTTCACCGAGACCGGGATCGAGAGGCCGAACAGCTCCTTCCAATGCGCGATCTGACAGGCCGCCGTCCTCCACACATACAGGTCCAGGTCCTGGATCAGACCGTTCTGCTCGAACAGGGGTATGAACACACCTGGGCTCACCATTCCAAGTTCAGGGTGCTTCCAGCGGACAAGGGCCTCTGCACTGCACAGGACCGGCTTGTCGCCCCTTATGTTGAACTTGGGCTGGAACCAGACCTTGAACTGTTGCTCTTCAATGGCCTTCTGCATCTCATTCATGAGCCTCTCCCCCAGAAGCTCCTTCTCATATAGGGCATCATTGTACACCGCAACCGTTTCGGCCTTGCTCTTCTTGAGGGAGTTGCAGGCGTTGCGCGCCTTCTC
>JAFVFA010000022.1 GCA_017475725.1 Spirochaetales bacterium | reverse complement strand
TGATTGTCTTTCTGATTAATGACTCCACGTATTTGTCTGAAAACCCTTTCATTTTCTTCTCCGAAAAGAAGAATGAATGATTTTCAAAGTGGAAACAAATTACCCAATAACCAAGTGGAAACAATTAACCCAATAACCACAGTCAATATGCTGATGGTTGACAGTATCGGGTCAAAATGCTAAGTTTCTCCTGCATATCAAGGCGGCATGGCGCAGCGGGAGCGCATCAGTCTTACACACTGAGTGTCGTTGGTTCAAACCCAACTGCCGTCAAACGCAGAGACCGGTCCAAAAGGGCCGGTCTTTTGCTTTTAAGGGCATGGAAGGTAAATCAATTCTTGTTGCTTTTATCTTTTTCTGCCTAAATCTCGACTGAAAAGATAAACTTTTATCTTTTTGATTCAAAATAGAGGTAAAAAGATAAACCATTTCTTCTTTACCTGTTTTTCCAATGTCAATAATGCTGCCACTGCCTGAAGCCCAATAGAGTTCTTGCCTGTTCCTTTTGAAATTGACATGCGCTTGCACCGTGGTGTAATCTTTTCGAAAAAGGTCCTTGGAGGATTAAATGAAGAAAGCAATCATTATTCTTGCAGTTCTGCTGTTCGCTGTTGTTCTGACAAGTTGTGCCACTCGCCATGCTCTCTCCGATTTCGACACCCTTCGTGTCGGTATGACTGAGGCAGAGGTCCTGAGCATCTATGGAAAACCGGATTCAAGAGGCTTCGACGGTCAGTACACCACATATGTCTACAACGATGTCTATGCATCCTTCTGGGGTGATGACTACTGCACATACACCATTTCGTTCGAGAACGGTGTTGTAGCCAAGTTCGGTCAGTCATCCTACAACAAGGAGAACAGCACCTACATCTACGTGAATGATAAATGATGTCAATCTGACGTAGAGACCAGATTCTCGATCTGTGGAAAACACTCTGCTATCCATTTGATAACAGGGTGTTTTCTGTATATAATGGGTTGGTTATGAACATAGAGGATTACAGGAAGACAATTCAGGACATAGAGGGCAGAATAGGCTCCGCAAGGCTGATGGCCGTCAGCAAGACGCGCACCCTGGAGGAGATAATGGCCGTATATCAGGCCGGTGTCAGGCTCTTCGGTGAGAACCACGTGCAGGAGATTGTCGCCAAGTTCTCCGGAAAGAGGCCCTCTGACATGGAGGTCCACATGATTGGGCATCTCCAGTCGAACAAGGTGGGGAAGGTTGTTCCTCTTGTCGACATGATAGAGAGCGTCGATTCCCTGGAGCTTCTGAGAAAGATCAACAATGCAGCAGCCAGGATAGGGAAGACGATGGATGTCCTCCTTGAGTTCAACACATCCAATGAGGCTGCCAAGAGCGGCTTCCTGAGCACCGGGGATCTGTTCGCCTGCCTTGATGAGGCTGGTGGACTCGGGAATGTCAGGGTTCGCGGTCTGATGACTGTGGGTCCTGTAGACTGTGCCCCGGAGCAGAAGGACGAGCTAACGGACAGGGCATTCAAGGAGCTTGTCGCCATCAGGAAAGAGTGCCAGGCCAGATATCCGGGCCTTGATTTCGGGATCCTGAGCATGGGTATGAGCCAGGACTACATGATCGGAGTAAGGAATGGGTCGACGGAGGTCCGCATAGGGACCTCGATCTTCGGACCAAGGGACTACAGCAGGAAATGAAGAGGACGGTCGCAATAGTTGTTCTTGTCTGCATCTCCTCTTTCATCTGCGCCCCGGCGTTCAGCCTTGGGAACCAGGTGGTTTCGCCCACGCTTGAGGCATCGTTCAGGCCATCGCTCAGAAGCGGTGCCGCATCGACCTCCTACGAGCCGTACAGCGATGACGAGTTCCCCCGGTGGGCGTTGGACCTGAGGAGGGCGGAGTGCATCTTCTTCGGCGGGATTCCGATCACGTTGCCCGTCACGTACCTCGTGTCCAACCTTCTGGATGCGGATCTGACTTTTCTGCAGGCTGTGGGAATCGCCTGTTCAGTCAGTGCAGTGATCACTCTTGTCGACTACATTCTGGGGGTTTTGGATGAGGATTGAGAGAAACTTCGATTTCACCGTTCAGGAGACCGACATCTCCGGTTCCAAGCTCAGGGTCGACGCCTTCCTTGCCTCCAGAATCACGGAGCTCTCAAGGTCTGCACTGACAGGTGATGACTGCGTGATCCTGATCAACGGCAAAAGCGCGAAGAAGAGCGACAAGGTCTCCGTGGGGGACAGGGTAGAGCTCACATACATAGCCGATGTGTTCGAGAGGGTTGAGCCTGAGGATATCCCTCTTGATGTCCTGTACGAGGATCAGGACATGCTTGTGATCAACAAGGCTCAGGGGATGGTCGTCCATCCGGGTGCCGGAAACACCCATGGAACCATAGTCAACGCCCTTGCTTTCCGCTATGGGGAATCCTTCATAGATGAGATGGCGGACGAGTGCGACGTCTCGAGGCCAGGCATCGTTCACAGGCTGGACAAGGACACAAGCGGTGTCATGGTCATCGCACTGAACTCAAGGGCGCATGCCAATCTGAGCGAGCAGTTCCAGAGCCACGACATTGAGAAGTGGTACTATGCCTTCTGCGACGGGATCTTCCCGAACCACTCGGGTGACATAGAGTGCATCCTTGCCCGCGACAGGAACGACAGGAAGCTGTTCGCCCCGGTCAGGGAGCAGAAGGAGTACATAATCCAGGGCGGACTTACCGGAAAGAACGCTGAGGCCATAATGCACGAGGTCTACAACGACCCCAAGTACAGGGCAGGCGGTATGTTCGGAGGCCGAACAGACGGGAAGTGGAGCAAGAGCTACTACGAGGTTGTCCGTCAGCTTCCGCAGGCGGCCTTGGTGAAGGTCAGGATATTCACGGGCAGGACCCATCAGATAAGGGTCCACATGAAGTACATCGGCCATCCGGTGATAGGTGATGTCATGTACAACAACCGCCTTTCCCGTTTCCCGGGGGAGAGCCTCATGCTGCACAGCGCCGTGCTGAACATCAGCCATCCGACCACGGGTGAGCCGATGCACTTCGAGGCACCGCTTCCGCCAAGGTTCGGGGCCCTTGAGACCAAGCTCCGCAACAGTTGAGATTATGACGACTGAGATTATGACGACCATGACAGGAACAGTTCTTAGATCGATAAACAACATCTACTCCGTGAGGCCAAAGGGCTCTGAAGAGGTCTACAGCTGCCGCATAAAGGGCAAGCAGCTTGCGCAGGCAAAGGGAGAGTACAATCCGATAGTGGTGGGCGACATCGTGGATTTCGAGCAGTCGGGCACCCTTGAGGGCATGGTGACGTTCCGTCATGAAAGAACGAGCGAGTTCTCGCACTGGAACGACAAGAGGTCGCTGAACCAGTGCATCTGCTCAAACATGGACCTTGTGGTCTGTGTCTGCAGCGTGGAGAGCCCGCCGTTCAGGCCAAGGTTCGTGGACAGGGTCATCGCATGCTGCAGAAGCGTTCCCGTCATGATCGTTCTGAACAAGTGTGACATCCTCCTTACAGAAGATGAGCTGGAAAGGTACAACCTCTATTCCAAGCTGGGGTACCAGACCATAAGCGTGTCTGCAGAGACAGGGGAGAATGTAGACAGACTCGTCTCCCTGCTTTCAGGCAAGACGGCAGCCTTCGTTGGCCAGAGCGGAGTGGGCAAGAGCTCGCTTGTGAATCGGATCCTTGGGACGAACCAGAGGGTCGGTGAGCTGAACGCCAAGTACAACAGGGGGAACCACACGACCAACCATGCACTCATGCTGGACGGTCCCGGCTTCACCCTGATCGACACTCCGGGTTTCAGGGAGATATCCGTTCCGCACGATGACCCGCACCTTGTGGCGCAGTCATTCCCCGAGTTCGTCAAGGCCAGCGCCAAGTGCGCCTATGATGGGTGCCTTCATGTCAGCGAGCCTGGCTGCGAGGTGGTCAGACTGGTGGAGAAGGGAAGGATAAACGCTGACAGGTACGAAAGC
>JAFVFA010000230.1 GCA_017475725.1 Spirochaetales bacterium | reverse complement strand
CTTTATCTCCTCAACAGCGTCCTGGATGTTCTTCTCGGTGATCTTGGACTTGCCGGATATTGAGCGTATTATCGATGAAAACTTGTCACTAATGGAGTCAAACATAACCGATGAATTATTATATAAATTATTAATTATGTCTAGTGAGTAACGCCGATGTCCGTTCAATCAACCCTTCAGAGTCTCATGAGTCTTGGTGTCGTCCTCGATGTCCTCAAGCTTGTAGCCGATCATCTTGGACACACCAGGCTCCTGCTGCGTCACACCCAACAGACTGTTGGAGCCCATGACGGTACCCTTGTTGTGGGTGATTATGATGAACTGGCTCTTGTCCTCGAACTTGTCCAGAACGCGCATGAATGCACCGATGTTGCGGGCGTCCAGTGCTGCGTCTATCTCGTCCAGGATACAGAACGGCGACGGTTTTACCATGTAGGTCGCGAACAGAAGAGCGACGGCTGTCATTGACCTCTCTCCACCGGAGAGCAGGTTCAGCTGCAGCATCTTCTTCCCAGGCGGCTGGGCCTTGATGTCTATACCGGACTCAAGGACGTTCTCCTCGTCGGTCAGGACAAGTTCGGCCTTTCCGCCTCCGAACAGGGTCGTGAACATCTCCTGGAAGTTGGCGGAGATCTGGCTGTAGGTCTCAAGGAACATCTCCTCGCTGCGCCTGCGGATCTCGGCAATGACCTCCTCAAGGTCGTTCTTGGCCTTCGTCAGGTCCTCCATGTTCTTGCTGTAGAAGTCGAAGTTCTTCTTGGCCTCGTTGAACTCGTCCTCGGCCATGTAGTTTATGTAGCCCAGGGACTCGATGCGCTTCTTGACATCGTCCAGATTGGACTTGAGCTCCTCCACCGGGGCCGTGATCTCATGGTCGTTGAACTCCCTGAGGCTCTTTCCCGTGTTGTCGAAGAAGTCGGTGAAGATCTTCTGGATGTTGTCCAGAAGGGCCTTTATGTTCTCACGCCCCGTGGCGATGTCAACGGTCAGCTGCTGCATGCGGTTGAACTTGTCCTGGAAGTTCGAGTTGTTCTCGTTGATCTCACGGGTGCGCTTCTCTATGGTGAAGTTCAGCTCCGCGATGTCGTCCTTCAGGTCCTGGATGGCGTCAATGGTCTCGCCCTTGCTGCTCTTCAGGGCATCGATCTTCTCAAGGATCTCATTGACCTTGCTCTCCTCCGCCTCAACGGAGTGCGATGCATCCGAGAAGTCGAACTCCATCTGCTGCAGACTTGAGCGTATCTCACTGATTGAATTCTTTATGCTGTCAGCCTTTGCGGCGAACTGGACCTTGTCCATCTCCAGATCGCGAAGATCGCTCTCCTTCAGGATCAGCATCCTTGAAAGGCGCTCAATCTCCCCAGAGAGCTCGGTGATCTTGTTGCGGTTGTCGGTCTCACGCTGGTAGGACCTCTCAAGGTCGGCATCCAGCTGGGCCTTGCGTGCCAGGGTTCCGTCCGCTGCCGTGAAGTCGTCCAGGAAGGTCGGGATGGTTCCGCTGTACTCCTGGAAGAGACCCTTGATCTCATCGATGGCGGAGAGCAGAGTCTCCTCGGTCTCCTCAATGGCCTCCTGAAGCACATCCCTGTCGAAATCGACTGAAGTGACGTCCCTGAGGAACTTGATCTTCTCCCTGAGGATGTTCCTGGTCATGGTGACTTCCGAAAGGAAGTCCTTCTCCGCCTTGGCCCTGAGCACAGAGCTGTATCCGCTGCCCTTTATGTTGCGTTCAAGGTTGTCGGCTATGTCATTGGCAAGCTGACTTATTGCGGCGGTGGTCTGCTGCCTCTCCGCTGCAATTCTGTCGTTCAGCTCGTTCAGGTCATCTATGTCAAGCTGATGCTTGATCCTGTCGGCCTTCTGCTTCTCGATGTCCTCCTGCGCGGCCTCTATGCTGGCCTCAGTCAGGCGGATGTTCTCAAGGGTGCTCTCGTAGTCGGCCTGCTTCTCCTCCAGGCGCAGCTTGTCGCGGTCCATCCTCTCCTGCACAGCCATGGCACGCTCCTTGGCGGCCTTGGACCTCTGGGAGATGTCCTGAAATCGCTCGTTGTAGATCTCTATGGTCGTGTTGAAGGAGTTTATCTTCTCCTCGAAGGTCCGCATCCTTCCACTGAGGGCCTCCCTCTGGTTCCTTAGCTGCTCAAGCTCGTTCTGCTGCTGGTCAAGACCGGCTCTGGCGTTGTCCAGAACGGCGTCTATGGTGCGCGCCTCATCCTCAAGCTTGTCAAGCTCGGCCTGCCTGAAATCCTTGAGCTTTGTCAGGGACTGCAGATAGGAGAGCTGGAGATCGACCTCAAGCTGCTCCCTCTGCGCCGTCAGGTCCCTATGCTTCAGGACCTTGTCCAGCTGCAGTTTTCTGGAGTTGTAGAGCTTCTCGGCCTCTCTGAGCAGGAGCTCGACCTGGGCCATGTTGTCATCGGTCTTCTGGAGCTTTCTGGCCGCCTCCTCGCTCTGCTGCTTGAAGCGGCTGATTCCCGAGGCCTCCTCGAAGATGTACCTTCTGTCCTCAGGTTTCATCAGAAGGATCTGGTCGATCCTTCCCTGCTCCAGGATGCTGTAGGCGGTCTTTCCCACACCGGTGTCCATGAACAGTTCCTTGATGTTCCTCAGAAGGACCTTCTCTCGGTTGATGTAGTACTCGTTGTCCCCGTTCCTGAACGCTCTGCGCTTTATCTCGACCTCAGTGGCGTTGATGTTCAGCAGCCCCTCCTCGTTGTTCAGGGTCAGGATGACCTCGCACATGGGCATGGGCTTGCGCTTGTCTGTTCCGTTGAAAATGACGTCTTCACGTTTGCTGGCTCTGATTGTGCTGAGAGCCTGTGTACCGAGAACCCACTTCACAGAGTCGACGACATTGCTCTTTCCGCTGCCGTTTGGGCCCAGAAGAGATGTGATACCGTCTGAGAATTCGAACTTGGTTCTGTCGGCGAATGATTTGAAGCCGTACAGCTCAACAGATTTCAGGAACACGTTTACCTCGTCAACAAGCTATGATAGCACACAAATGCCATTTGAATCCACATGCCAATTGCAGTATCATCTAACGCATGAAGGAAGAACAGGACACACAGCTCTCTCTATTCGAGGAACCGAGCTACACCATAGTCGTAGGTGCCGATGAGGCAGGCCGCGGACCCCTGGCCGGACCGGTCTGCGCAGCCGCCGTTGTCCTTCCCTCCGACTTCCCCTTCGAGATCCTGAACGACTCCAAGAAGCTATCAGAGAAGAGGCGCGAACTTGCGGAGCCCATAATCAAGGAGAAGGCAATCGCCTGGGCCGTGGCCTGGGCCACACACAGGGAGATAGACAGAATCAACATCCTTCAGGCCTCGATGCTGGCCATGAAGCGCGCATATCTCAAGGTGGAATCACAACTTGCACTCAAGGGGATGAAGGCCGAGATACTCCTTGTGGACGGCAACAGACGCCCCGATGTCAGCATTCCATGCAAGGCCATTGTCAAGGGCGATGCCACTGTGCATGAGATAATGGCGGCCTCAATCCTTGCAAAGAACGCCAGGGACAGACTGATGGTGCTGTGTTCAAGCAAGTGGCCCCAGTACGGCTTTGAAAAGCACAAGGGCTACCCATGCGCTTCACACAAGGCAGCCCTTCACAAGTACGGACCATGTCCGATCCATAGATTGACGTTCAAGTATTGATTCCAAAATGCCGTTTCACAGTAAAAGCCCTGTATTCAGAAAACAATACTGAAATAATTACAGTAAACACATTGAAAAGGCCCATGCACTGTGAAACTCATGAAGCTCAGTTCTGCTCCTTCTTTCCGGCATGCATCTTCATGAAATCGACGGACTTCTGGAACTCGCGGATGAACTCTCCAAGATCCTCAGGGTAGACTATCACGCTCTGGCGGATGTAGCGGCCCTCATCTGCGGTTCCCTTGCTCTCCACAATGTTGAGATACATGTCACCCTTGTAGTTCTCCTTCACGTTGAAGAAATACGTCCTGTCATTGGTAACGAACCTTGTTGAGAAAACCTCACCTCTCTGACCCATATGGCATCCTCCGCTATGAATAAAAGAAAAGACCACACAATCGTGGTCCTTTAAGCGCCCGACGGGAGTCGAACCCGCGTCTTCAGCTTGGAGGGCTGAGGTAATACCGTTATACCACAAGCGCAATACGTTGCTATTTATAAACGGAAAGCGAAAAAACGTCAATACATTATTTCGCTTTCCTTCAAATCATGCAAATCACACTTATCACTGCAGTTTGACCCAGGTTCCGGTCTCTCCGTTAAGTGCCTGAAGGGCCTTGTCCAGGGATGTGATGACAGCGACCCTGCCCTTCTTGCTCTCGGCGAACTGGACACAGGCCTTCACCTTCGGCAGCATGGAACCCGGTGCGAACTGCCCCTCGTCGGAATACCTTCTGGCCTCATCAGGAGTCAGGCTGGAGAGCCATGCCTGATCAGGTTTGCCGTAGTTGATGGCAACCTTCTCCACTGCGGTCAGAATGATGAGCATGTCGGCATCAATGAGCTCGGCAAGCTTCTCGGAGGCG
>JAFVFA010000229.1 GCA_017475725.1 Spirochaetales bacterium | reverse complement strand
TGCAGTCGATAACCTCATTGATGTACGTCTGGCAGTACTCGGGGATGGATGGGTTTCTGTCGATGTATACCGACAGCGGGACATTCTCGCGGTATCGGTTCCCGCTTTGGGACACCATCAGGAAGTTCGAGAGCGAATTGTCCCCTCCAAGGCTGTGGGGCTTCACATGCTCAATGGTCGCCACAGACCCTATCAGAAGCCTTCTGAGAATCTCGTCATCATCCCTCCGTGAATACTTCACCATGAAGGCATTCTCGCTGCTTCCTGAAGTCGGAAGGAATAGTGCAAGGTTCATTATGTCAGAGAGGACCCTCTCCTCATATGGGTTCCTTGCATTTATGCTCCCAAGCGCCTCAAGGAACCTCTTCCTCTTGAAGAACGCCTCCCCATTGCCTGAAAGGATCTGGCTTCTGCATCTGGTGGTCTCCCTCCTGAGCTCCAGCTGGGTCCGGACCGACAGAAGGGACGATTCCGTGTCCACCTTGTCCAGGACGCCGAACTCCTCCAGCTTGAGCTTTGCAAGGTAGGATCCGTAGTTCACCGAGAAGAAGTCAGGCAGGCTCTTGTCAGGGTTGGAATCCAGGAAATAGGTGATGTGGTCATAGACGCGGTGCTCGACAGGCTGCATGTTCCTGGCGTACCTGGAAAGCACATAGAGCTTCTCCTTGACATCACGGCATTCCTTGAGCTTTACCTCGATCCTGTTCATCTCAGAACCGGAGATCATCCTGATTCCGGTATAGGGGCATGTGATGTTCCTGAGCTTCTTGAGGGCGCTGCCCTTCCCTGTGTCCATCTTCATGCTTCAGATTATTCCAGTCGGAGACCCAGCGGTCAAGCCGTAACTCCCGCATAGTCCAGTATCAGCTTGATGAACAGCAATCCGGTCACAATCAGCATTGCAGGACGGACGATCTTCACGTCCTTCCTTATGGCCAGTCGGCTGCCGATGAAATTGCCTAGGACGGAGAACAGGGCGCACACAATTGCGACCTCATAGACCACAAAACCGAATCTGACGAAATTGAACAAGGCACCCAGATTGGAGAACCAGTTCACAATTCTGGCGTTTCCGCAGGCCTTCCTGACCTCAAGACCAACAACCATAATGAAGCCGAACTGCAGGAACATCCCCGCCCCTGGGCCGTAGAAACCGTCATAGAAGCCCTCCGCAAGGCCTATGACGGCTCCCAGGACTATGTAAAAGACTGAAGACCTTTCCTTCTGCCTCCTTGAGGAATAGTCCTTCTTCATGAAGACTAGGATGGCCACAACAGGAGTCGTGATGAGCATTATCAGATTGAACACAGCCCCACTAAGCCCCAGAGCCACCTTGCTTCCAAAGAAAGAGCCCGTCAAGGCGAAGACCACTGCAGGAACAAGGCTTGGGATGTGGTAGTTACCTGTCCTGATGTAGTTCAAAGATGCAACTGTGCATCCGATGAATGAAGTGAACTTGTTGGTCCCCAAGGCGAACTGCTCCCTGATCCCTGCGGCCTGATAGGAGTTGAGGCTGATCAGACCCCCGCCTCCCGCAATGGAGTCGATGAAACCGGCAAGGAATACCAACGGACACAGAACAAGCAGTTTCAGCATGCCTGCATTATCGCAGAAAAATGGCGCATTATCCAGTGAATAAGCCATCGTCTGCACAAAGAACAGTCAATGTATCACTGTGGTGATATAACTTGTCAACTTGACAACTTGATGCAATGCGAAATAGAATCAGGATATGAGACAAATGACAGTTGCGGATTTCAAGGCAAGATTCTCAGAGGTAATGGCATTTGTCACCCAGGGAGAGAGCATCCAAATCCTATATGGGAGAACGAAGAGACCCATAGCCGTGATATCGCCTTTGGAGAGAATGTCCACAGCAAAAAGAGTCATCGGCACGTATGAATCGATTGCCACTTTCAACGAAACGGATGAGGGGAAAATAACGGAAGAGGAGTTTTTGGGGCTGTGAACTATCTTCTGGATACACACACGTTCATATGGACTGTTCTGGACACCTCAAAGATTTCAGAAAAGGTTCTCAACATCATCGAGGATCCAACCAATACGATCTACATCTCCTCTCTCTCTTTCTGGGAGATATCCATAAAGACCAGACTTGGAAAGATGGATTTCAGATACATAGACATACGGCACCTGCCGAATATCGCGACACAGTACGGCTTCACAATACTTGAATCATCACCATACGACATGGTATGCGAAGGAGAGCTTGCATACTTCAAAGAGCATAGAGATCCCTTCGACAGGATGCTCGTGAATCTCGCAATCAGACACAATCTGGTTCTCTTAAGCAAGGATGCCCAATTCAGCAGATACATTCCGTCAGGGCTTCAACTCCTGTGGACCTGAGGAAAGAATCCCGAACAGCTTGTCCACCACCGTCTCAGCCATGTACAGCTTATAGGCAAGTCTGTCAGGCTGCGTGGGCACAGTGCAATGGTATGATTCAGTGGAATCAGCCGTTGAAATAGCAAAGAACACCTCTCCCGGGACACTGTCTGCGTTGCCGTGGTCCACGTTTCCGAAGCTTCCGGTTATTCCTATACCGATGTCTGCGCCCACTTCTTCCCTGCAGGCTCTGGCCATTGCCGCTGCGGTTTCGGTTGAATAGACACCGTGCTTCCGGATCACCTGCGCAGGCACCCCGCATCTGATCTTCATCTCATTTGAATAGGTCACATAGCCGCCTTTGAAAACGGCTGAGGAGCCCTCCGTGTCCGTGATCAGGGAAGCTATCAACCCCGAGGTGCAGCTCTCCATTGTGGTTACGGTGATGCTCCTCTCTATCAGAGTCTCCGTGAGTTCTCTGTATTTGGCTTTGACCGACTCGGTATCCATGGCCTGATTCTAATCCAAATGCTCCCCTTTTAGAAGCATCTCGTAGGTCACGCCGTACTTGCGTGCTATGTCATTGGCATAGGACATGCCCTGAGGAGGTGCGACCTTGACCTTGAACGACCTCTCACCTCCATCGGTGAGGACAACAAGGGAAGCAGCCTTGACCGTCGCCCCCTCGTCCCCGCTCTCCCTGTTCAGCTCGTCAATCGAGGCCGCAAGCTTGTGCATATGGGTGTTGTAGATGCATCTGATGCCCTTTCTGAGGATTGCCCTGACGGCATCGGTTGCAATGAAGAAACCCTCCTCGAACGATGTCGTTGAGAATGTCTCGTTGAGCAGCAGAAGGCTCTTGTCGGTGCACTGGCCAAAGAGCTCTCTGAAGCGCTTGCACTCCTCTCCAAGCCTGCCGTAGTCCAAGGTCTTGTCCTCGTCCGCCGGATAATGGGTGAAGATGCAGTCAACAGGTGAGAACTCGAACC
>JAFVFA010000228.1 GCA_017475725.1 Spirochaetales bacterium | reverse complement strand
GTGGTGGGATCCAAGGTTGCGAACAGCTTGTCCTCTGACAGGACATTGGCATCCGAGATCCTGTTCAACAAGGTGGATTTCCCGCTGTTTGTATAGCCCACAATGGCTACATTTGGGACGTTTCCCTGCTTTCTGTTGCGTCTCTGGACATCGCGGCTCTTTCCGATCTCCTCTATCTCCCTCTTCAGCCGGACTATTCTGGCCTGGGCCTGACGACGGTCCAGCTCCAGCTGCTTCTCTCCGCTTCCCTTGGCGCCTTTGACGCCTCCGCGCTGCTGGGAGAGCTCTCCCCATTTCCGTTTCAGCCGTGGAAGCGAGTACTGGAGCTGGGCAAGCTCCACCTGAAGCCTTGCCTCCCTTGTTGTGGCCCGGTTTGCGAAGATCTGGAGTATGATCTCCTGTCTGTCAACGACAGCGATCCCCAGAATCTGCTCAAGGTTCCTCTGGATGCGCGGACTGACGGAGTTGTTGAAGACGACAAGGTTGCACCGGTTCTCCTGTGCATAGTATGCAAGTCTCTGGACCTGGCCTGTGCCTATGTACGTGGCGCTGTTGAAGGAGCGGATGTTGAAGAAGTCCCAGCATGCGCACTTTATCCCAAGTGTGGTGCACAGTGACTCCAGCTCGTCACGTCTGCGCTCCGCCGCGGTGCGCGATGGGGCCTGGTCTGAGGTGACCACCAGCATGGCAGTGATCTTTCTGAAGATGTCCTGTGGCTTGGTCATGTCCAGCTTGGTCTGCATGTGGGAATGATAACATATAGAGCAACGAGGAAAAAGATGATAATATGCTCATGCAAAATGGTTTTGGAGGCAGTCAATGGGACTCAATTGCGGAATAGTTGGACTTCCGAACGTAGGAAAATCGACAATCTTCTCAGCGCTCACAAGCGCACCGGCGGAGGCGGCGAACTATCCGTTCTGCACCATAGAGCCCAATGTAGGCATTGTCAACGTACCCGATGATAGACTGGACAGGATAGTGAAGCTGATCCCTCCTGCAAAGGTGATCCCCGCAGTCACGGAGTTCGTGGACATAGCAGGTCTGGTTGCAGGTGCATCCAAGGGTGAGGGCCTTGGGAACAAGTTCCTGGCCAACATCCGAGAGGTCGGTGTGATAGCCCATGTTGTGCGCTGCTTCGACAACCCGGACATCATCCATGTGAACAACAGGATAGACCCTGCAAGCGACATCGAGACCATAGACATCGAGCTCTGCCTTGCTGACTACGACACCGTGGACAAGAGATACCAGAAGGACTCCAAGCTGGCCAAGGTGAACCACTCCAAGGACCTGCTGGCGGTGATCCCACTCTATGAGAGGCTTCTTGCAGGTCTGGAGAAGGGCGTCAGCGCAAGGTCCATCATCACTGACCCGGATGAGAGGGCTATGGTTCAGGATCTGCATCTGATTACCATGAAGCCGGTCATCTACGTCTGCAACATAGACGAGAACTCCATAGGTGAGGACAACGGCTATGTCAGGACCGTCAAGGCCATAGCCGAGAAGGAGGGTGCCTCCGTCGTGACCATCTGCGGAAAGGTCGAGGCTGAGATTGCAGCCATGGACACTCCTGAGGAGAGGGCCGAGTTCCTCTCGGAGATGGGGCTTGAGGAGAGCGGAATGAACGCCCTTATCCGTGAGGCCTATAAGACCCTTGGGCTCAGAACCTTCTTCACCGCCGGCCCCGATGAGGACAGGGCTTGGACGTTCAAGGCAGGAAGCAAGGCTCCGCAGGCTGCCGGTGTGATCCACACAGACTTCGAGAAGGGCTTCATAAAGGCCGAGGTCTACAGCTGCGAGGACCTGTTCAAGTACGGCTCCGAGGCAAAGGTCAAGGAGGCCGGAAAACTCAGGATAGAGGGGAAGGAATACGTTGTCCAGGATGGTGACGTGATGTTCTTCCGCTTCAACGTATAATCAATACTCTAGATAGAAATCAATGCTTTCATGCAGAAGCAGGAAATCGATTAACGGGAATGAGAACTCGACCGTCTTCTTTCCCTTAAGCTTTCCGTCGTGCTCGACAATGTTGCTTGGGGCAACTATCTGGATCCTTATGGAGGAGTTCCCGATGCTCTCCGGGCACTGCTCGCCCAAGATGAAGGAGACCATCTCCAGATACTCCTCCTCCGTCAGGTCGTGGTTGTAGAGAGGCCCGTAGACCTCGAAGTTCGGGTCTGCAAGGAAGGGTATTATCTTTGTCAGCTGCTCGTAGTTCTCCATGTTGATGGAAATCTCCACGCGGGTGTGCCCGTCCTTCTCGG
>JAFVFA010000227.1 GCA_017475725.1 Spirochaetales bacterium | reverse complement strand
TCGGACAGGACGAGGCCATAGCCGCCGTGTCCAACGCAATCAGACGTAACAAGACGGGAATCGGAGACGAGCACAGACCGCTCGGGTCGTTCCTGTTCGCAGGCCCGACAGGTGTGGGAAAGACGGAGCTTGCAAAGGTCCTTGCATCCTTCCTGTTCGATGACGAGAAGGCACTCACCAGAATCGACATGTCGGAGTACATGGAGAAGTTCAGCGTCTCGCGTCTGATCGGTGCACCTCCAGGATATGTCGGATACGACGAGGGCGGACAGCTCACCGAGGTCGTCAGAAGGCGTCCGTACTCCGTTGTGCTCTTCGACGAGATAGAGAAGGCCCATCCCGATGTCTTCAACGTGCTTCTGCAGATTCTGGACGATGGCCGACTGACCGACGGACAGGGCAGGCTGGTGGACTTCACGAACACCCTCATCATAATGACGAGCAACCTCGGAAGCCGTCAGCTGATGGAGGCTCCGGATGTCAAGACCGGGCACGAGGCTGTGATGGAGGTCATCAGGGCATCGTTCAAGCCGGAGTTCATCAACAGGATCGATGAGATCATAATCTTCAACCAGCTCGGAAAGGCCCAGATATCCTCAATAGTCGAGCTCCAGCTGAAGAAGCTTGCCGCAAGGCTGTCCAACAGGAACCTGAGCCTGAAGTGGGACGCCAGCGTGGTGGACATGATAAGCGAGGCCGGCTTTGACCCCGATTACGGAGCAAGACCGGTGAAGCGTGCAATACAGACCATGGTGGAGAACCCGCTTGCAGTCGATATGCTGCACGGCCGCTTCAGCGACGGTGACGGGATCTCAATAAGCGCACCTCATGGGCAGCTTGTCATAGAGAGGGTTGTGCCTGGACAGATAGCTGACTGAGGCTGAGTCTCTCATAGTCCTGGGCATAGTCAATGTCCCTTGACCATGAATCATCGTCGAATGATGGCTCATACACATCACAAGACCTGAGAATCTTGCTGACTGAACAGTCATCAGAACATTTCAGTATCTTTTCCTTCAGCCTTGGGGCGTGCAGGACAGGGTGCCCAGGCACCCTGTCACCGTCCTTTGTGCTGAAGGGACGCACAGCATCATGCCCTGCAAGCAGAGGAGCCAGCGTCTCATAGTGTGCGGCGGTCACAAGCGGCATGTCTGCAAGGGATATGAAGAAGGGGCCGTCATTTACCTGGCTCACACCCACCTTGGTTGACGAGAACTGGCCGTTCCTGTAGTCGGGATTGTTGACAACCAGCATCTCGAGTCTTGATCCTGTGCCTTCCAAGAAGGATCTGCAGGTCCCCAGGGCCTTCTCTGTGGATTGCCTTCTGTATCCTGTGACCACGATGAGTCGGCAGTTCTCATCGTTCTGGCCCGCATGGTGTTCCAGGAACCTCAGCGCCTCAAGGCAGCTGTAGGCCACCATGGGAAGGCCCCTGTATTCCAGAAGAAGTTTGTTGGTCTCTCCCATTCTTGTAGAGGATCCCGCTGCAAGCATGACAATGTCCATAGTCAATCTCCAAGGAATAATTATACATCTATTTACCATTTATTTGCGTTTTTCTATACTTTCAGCCATGTTGGCCGTTTTAATCAACTGTGGGGCGATAGTAGTCGGTTCCCTTATCGGTATTCTTGTGGGAAAGCATGTGAAGGAGGGCTTCAAGGAGGTCGTCTTCGCCTGCTGCGGGCTGATCACCATCGTGATGGGGATCCAGATGTCCATTGCCACGTCAAATGCACTGGCTCTGCTTATTGCGCTTCTCCTGGGAGGGGCGATCGGCTATCTCCTCAAGATAGAGGACAGGGTGCTGTCCTTGGGCGACAGGCTGGGGAAGGCAACCCACAGCGATTCAAAGGGCGGCACGCAGAACTTTGCGCAGGGTTTCCTGGCGGCATCGGTTCTGTTCTGCTCCGGGGCCATGGCGGTTGTCGGCTCCATCCAGGCAGGGACCACAGGAGACATGACCACCATTCTGATCAAGTCCGTCATGGACGGCTGCATTGCGGTGGTATTCGCCTCCGTATACGGGTTGGGGGTGATGTTCTCCTTTATCTGCGTGTTCGTCTACCAGGGCTTCTTCACCCTGGCAGGCGGCTGGATCGAGCCTCTGATAGGGGAGGTCGGCATAAACGAGCTTTCGGCGGAGGGCGGTGTGCTTCTGCTTATGATAGGTCTGGGCCTTCTGAACATACGCAAGTTCAAGACCGGCAACTTCATACCTGCATTGGTATTCGCTCCGGTCCTTGGAATTCTGGCGGACAAGGTCCTTTGAAAATGCGAAAAGTCAATCAAAAAGGCCTTTGAGATTGAGTTTTGATTGAAAAGTCAATCAAAATGGCTGTTTTTTGAGCTTCTTGATTGACTTTTTCAAATGGAGGCATAGTCCTCAGTGTCTTCTGGCGTCCTCTATAGATGTGTCCACATCCGTGTTGAGCGGCACGGGGAAGCTTCCGACGTTCCAGATCTGGGTGGCATACTCCCTGATTGTCCTGTCGGAGGAGAACTTTCCGCTTGACGCCACGTTCAGTATGGCCTTTCTGTTGAACTCCTTGAAGTTGTCCCTGTACAGGTCCATGGCCTCCTGGTGCCTGTCCGCGTACATCCTCAGATCGGCGAAGATGAAGTACTTGTCCCTGTTGTCGAAGATGTCATGGAACAGCTGGTCAAAGGCATGTGGCTCACCTATGTTGAAGAAGTTGGACCTTATCAGCTCGACTGCAGCCCTGATCTCATCATCCTCCCGGATGAAGTCGTACGGGTCATAGTTTCCGCGGAGGGCGGCTATCTGGTCCTCTGTGTGACCGAAGATGAAGACGTTGTCCTTCCCTGCCTCCTGCTCGATCTCGACGTTCGCACCGTCAAGGGTTCCGATCGTCAGGGCTCCGTTCAGCATGAACTTCATGTTCCCTGTCCCTGATGCCTCAAGGCCTGCGGTTGAGATCTGTTCGCTGAGGTTCGTTGCGGGGATGATGCTCTCGGCCATCGTCACCCTGTAGTTCGGCATGAAGAAGACCTTCAGGCCCTTGTTGACCTGCGGGTCCGAGTTGACCATGGCCGCGACGGAGTTGATGAACTTGATGGAGAGCTTGGCGTTCACGTAGCCCGGGGCGCTCTTTCCGCCGAACAGGAAGGTCGTTGGAGGGAAGGCCGCCCTGTAGGCGTCGTCGTTCTTCAGCCTCAGGTAGAGAATGACTATGTTGAAGGCGTTCAGAAGCTGCCTCTTGTACTCGTGGATCCTCTTGACCTGGACATCAAAGATGGTGTCCGGGTCGAGTTCTATCCCGCAGTCCCTCTTAAGGAACTCTGCTGCACGGACCTTGTTCGAGGCCTTGATTCTGGCGAACTTCTGGGCAAAGGCCCTGTCATCGGCAAAGAGCCTCAGGGAGGAGAGCTTCTCTGCGTTGGTGATCCACTCGTCGCCGATGGTCTCCGTTATCAGGGAGGCCAGGTCAGGGTTGGCTGACAGAAGCCAACGCCTTGGGGTGATTCCGTTCGTCTTGTTCTGGAACTTCTCAGGATAGATCCTGTTGAACTCCGGGAACATGGAGTTCTTCAGAAGCTCGGTGTGCAGCGCTGCGACTCCGTTGACGGCATGGCTTCCGATGATCGCAAGGTTTGCCATCCTGACGTTCTTGGGGTTCGACTCCTCGATTATGCTCACTCTGGAGATGGCGTTCCCGTCCATCGGGAAGAAGGCCGCAGCCCTTGGGATGAAGCGTGCGTTGATCTCGAATATTATCTGCATGTGTCTGGGCAGAAGCTGCTGCATCATGGGGACCGGCCACTTCTCGAGAGCCTCCGGCATCAGGGTGTGGTTGGTGTAGCCCAGGCACTGGCGTGTGATATCCCAGGCCTTGTCCCAGTCCAGGCATTCCTGGTCCACAAGGATCCTCATCAGCTCCGCGACTGCGATTGAGGGGTGGGTGTCGTTCATCTGGATGGCGGCGAACTTGGGCAGCTCGTTGATGTTGCTGCTGATGCTCTTGAACCTTCTCATGATGTCCGCCAGGGAGCAGGCGACGAAGAAGTACTGCTGCTTGAGCCTGAGGACCTTCCCGAGGTACTGGGTGTCGTTGGGGTAGAGGACCTGGCTGATGTTCTCGGCGGACACCTTCTCGCGGACGGCCTTGGTGTAGTCACCCATGTTGAACTCCTCGAAGCTGAAGTCCTCGATGGCCTTGGCGCTCCAGAGTCTGAGTGTGTTGATGGTCTTTCCGCCATAGCCGACTATCGGTGTGTCGTAGGCCATACCCTCGATCTTCTCGGTGTCGACCCACTTGTAGTTGTCGCGTCCGTTCTCGTGGATCATCTCGACCCTGCCGCCGAAATTCACCGTATATCTGAGGTCCGGTCTGGCGATCTCCCACGGGTTCCCGTCCCTGAGCCAGTTGTCCGGCTGCTCGAACTGGTAGCCGTCCTTGATTTGCTGGCGGAAGATGCCGTAGTTGTATCTGATTCCGTAGCCGAAGGATGGGATGTCCAGGGTTGCCATGGAGTCAAGGAAACAGGCGGCCAGTCTTCCCAGACCTCCGTTGCCAAGACCTGCATCTGGCTCCACGTCCACGATCTCCTCGTACTTGTATCCAAGGTCCTTGAGAGCCTTGGAGACCTCGTCGTTCAGGCCCATGTTGGTGATGTTGTTCGTCATGGCCCTTCCCATCAGGAACTCGAGGGAGAGGTAGTAGACGCGCTTGGCCTTGGCTGCGGCCTGGACCTTCCTGGAGACATCCCACTGGTGGATGATCCTGTCCCTGATCGAATAGGCAAGGGCGTTGTAGCGGCCCTGCATTGTCGTGTGGAAGACGTCTGCGTCCTGGGTGTATTTGAGATGCTCTGCGAAATCGCGCTCAATTGCGCTTGCGGTATGGGAGATTCTTGTGTTCTCCTGCTTCTCGGTCTTTTTGGTGGCCATTCTGATTCCTGTTTTCGAAAAAATTGGCACTGTACTTATTCTAAAAACAAAAAGAACTTACCAATGCCGTGAGTGAGTATATCAGAATAAATGAGTAAGTTGCAATTGTTCTGCCTGCTCTTTCTCCGGTTTTGCGATTGACTTGCGGTTGGGCAGGGGATAGAGTTGAACAGATGAGGAAAGTTTACATTACAGGCCATAGGAACCCTGACATAGACAGCATCTGCTCAGCATACGCCTATGCCCAGCTGAAGAGGATTCTGGACCCCTCCAGCGAATACATCCCGGTGAGGTGCGGTCACCTTTCAGACAGTGTGAGAAGCCAGCTGGAGTTCATAGGCTTCGAGCCCCAGTCCTACATGCGGGACGTTCATCCGAAGGTCTCCGATGTGATGCGGAAACCTGACATCGTGCTCGATGCGGATTCTCCGATCTACAATCTGGTCAATGTGTACAGCATGAAGCAGTCATCCGTGATACCCGTCACGGACAAAGGCAGGTTCCTTGGGCTTCTGAGCGTCGATGACATAACGGCATGGTTTCTCGAGGACAACTCCGCAACCGTCCCCGTCTATGACTTCACGGTCAGGAACATTGCCTCGGTCATCCCGGGCAGGGTGCTGAAGAAGGGCGAGTCCGACGAGTTCAAGGCAAACCTGATTGCCGGGGCAGCGGACCTTGAGGGTTTCAAGACCTTCGTCCGTCCGAACTCACCGAGCATGCTTGTCATGGGGTTCAGGAAGGACCTTCTGGAGTATGCGATGTCCATGCAGATCCCTGCTATCATCATCACCGCATCGGAGTCCGTGGAGGATCTGGACCTCTCGGGCTACAGAGGGCTTGTCTACTCCACAAGGCTGGGAACCGCCGAGGCCATGAGAAGGCTCAGAATGGCCGAGCCGGTGCGCAGGATAATGGGTACACAGGGCAGAAACCTTCAGGTCACGGACCTGTTCGACGACGCCAAGGAGATGCTTGCATCGTCGTCCCTTAGAGGCCTTCCCGTCTTTGACGGAGACAGGTGGGTAGGCTACGTCACAAGGCGATGCTTCCTGAGCAAGCCCCAGTACAATGTGATCCTTGTGGACCACAACGAGGCCTCACAGAGCATAAAAGGGGTGGAGGAATCGAACATTCTTGAGGTTATAGACCATCATAGGGTCAATGCCCCGAAGACCAAGACCCCCGTCCTTTTCGATATAGAACCCCTTGGAAGCACCTGCACCATAGTGCATCAGATGTATCTGAGAAACGGTCTGATCCCGGACTCCCTGACCTCGAAGGTCCTGCTGACAGGTGTGATATGCGACACCCTTATGCTGAAGTCGCCGACCACTACTGCCATTGACGTGACAAGTGCCGGTCAGCTGGCCTCGATGTGCGGCGTGGATGACATAGCGGCCTTCGGGCAGAGCCTGTTCAGCAAGAGCGAATCACTGTCCACCAGAGATCCCGCAACGGTGATCGGCTCCGATTTCAAGAGCTACACGGAGAACGGGCAGAACATAGGGGTGGGCCAGTGCGAGGTCCCGACTCTGGCAGACCTCGATGACTACAGGGACGTCTACCTGGAGAAGCTTGCGGAGAAGGCCCGCTCCGGAGGCTACGCATGGACGCTTCTGATGGTGACCGATGTCCTGCACGGGAACAGCGTTCTGCTGACAAGTCCCAGCAAGTACGAGAAGAAGCTCTCGTATGTGGAGCTCCACGACCATGTGTTCGACATGCCTGGGGTGCTCTCCAGGAAGATGCAGCTGCTGCCTGAGATCCTGCATGCCATGGGCTGAATTCGGTGGTTCTATATATATGTAGAAATAGGGGAGCGGTTGACGTATCTGCTTTTTGCATCGGAAGTATTGACAAACTTGATTGCTTTTTGCTAAGTTACATTCTGCACATTTACGTACTGGTACTATGCCCTTGTAGCTCAGTCGGTAGAGCACCACCATGGTAAGGTGGGGGTCAGCGGTTCAAATCCGCTCGGGGGCTTAAACGGGGCCGGTCAATGATGTGAAATGGATATTACTGGCCATGCGGCCGTAAGGAGATATAGATATGGCAGACAAGAAAAAGAGTCCTGTTGAGAAGATCGCTCTCCAGTGCACAGAGTGCAAGAGAAAGAACTACACAACAGAGAAGAACCGCCGTAACAATCCTAACAAGCTCGAGCTGATGAAGTACTGCCCGTTCGAGAGGAAGCACACACTCCATCGTGAGACAAAGGTAAAATAAGCCGAAAGGTTTGAGAAATAGAGGAATATAGGCCAGTAGCTCCAACGGTTAGAGCACTGGTCTCCAAAACCGGGTGTTGGGGGTTCGAATCCCTCCTGGCCTGTAAAGCCTCTGTTTGGGAGATTGGAATGAAGAAGCTTTTCAAATATTTCAAAGAATGCCGTCTGGAGATGAAGAAGGTTGCATGGCCTAACAGGGCTACAATCATATCTTCCACAAAGATTGTCATCATCACGACCATCATCTTCGCCGTACTTCTTGGACTTGTTGACTTCGTCCTGCTGAAGTTGGTTTATCTGATTTTCTAAGGAAGGCGACAATGGCAAGAGGCTGGTACACGGTACACACATATTCAGGTTATGAGCAGAAGATCGAGAAACTCATCCGCAGGATGATGGAGACCGATTCCAACTTCGCAACAGTCTGTCTTGACGTCAAGGTCCCGTTCGAGACCGTCATCGAGACCAAGGACGGTGTGAAGAAGGAGGTCAAGCACAAGGTCCTCCCCGGTTACATTCTCGTAGAGCTCGACATGCCTGAAGACGATTCCTGGAAGGGATATTGCTCCCAGATCAAGAAGATCCAGGGCGTCACCGGGTTCCTCGCCTCATCAAGATCGGCAAAGCCGCTCCCTCTCACCAAGGATGAGATGAACAACATCCTCCAGAAGACCGGTGAGATCAAGGCGGAAAAGGCATTCAGGCCCAAGCAGAGCTTCAACGAGGGCGAGACCGTCAAGGTCACAGATGGTCCGTTCTCCGGATTCTCCGGTGTCATTGAGGAGATCAACAACGAGAAGGGAAGGATCAGGGTCTCAGTCGAGATCTTCGGTCGTCCTACCCCTGTCGAGATCGAGTTCTCCCAGGTCGAGAAGATCTGACGGAAGACACCGCCGACCAGTACCGGATGTTGCTGGCCGGATAGGTTTTACATACGTCCATTTGCATTGAAAAACTCCTCTCCGGAGATGCGGATGCACTGGTCCTGTTCCACGGGACGGGGCTGCAGAAACGGATTCGGAAAGGTGGGAGCCTGATCGTATGACAGGCGTTAATACCAGCGTGGAAGTCTGAACACTCCGCCAACCCAGGCAAGGCTTCGCACGTAAGGAGAAAAATATGGCAAAGAAAAAGGTTGCTGCAATAATCAAGTTGCAGTGTCCGGCCCAGAAGGCTACACCGGCCCCACCAATCGGCCCGGCTCTTGGCCCTCATGGTGTAAGCGCACCTCAGTTTGTCCAGCAGTTCAACGAGAAGACAAGACAGTTTGAAGCAGGCTTGACAATCCCAGTAGTCATCACAGTCTATGCTGACAGATCATTCACTTTCATTCTGAAGACTCCTCCAGCAGCCGTTCTCATCAAGAAGGCTTTGGGTCTTGAGACTGCCAGTGGTGTTCCAAACAAGCAGAAGGTCGGTACTCTCACACAGGCTCAGCTTGAGGAGATCGCCAAGACCAAGATGCCTGATCTGAACGCAAATGACCTCGAGGCTGCAAAGCGCATCGTCGCTGGAACAGCCAGATCAATGGGCGTGGAGGTAGAGAAATGAAGCACGGCAAGAAGTATCAGGAAGCAATCAAGAAGTATGACAAGTCCAAGGTCTACTCCATTTCTGAAGCTGCCGGACTGGTCAAGGAGCTTTCATTCGCAAAGTTCGATGAGACAGTTGAGCTTCATATCAAGCTTATGCTCAAGAAGAGCCAGAGCGTCAGAGACACGGTAGTTCTCCCGAATCAGTTCTCAGCAGAGAAGAAGATCCTCGTATTCGCGAAGGGTGACAAGGCCCAGGAGGCTTTGGATGCCGGCGCAGCATACGTTGGTGATGCAGATCTGATCGAGAAGATCCGCGGAGGATGGATGGACTTCGATGTGGCAGTCGCAACCCCAGACATGATGAAGGACGTTGGTCGTCTCGGTCCTATCCTCGGTAGAAGAGGCCTTATGCCTAACCCGAAGACACAGACCGTCACAATGGACATCAAGGGCGCTCTTGCAGAACTCCGCAAGGGAAGAACCGAGTTCCGTTCTGACAAGACCGGTGTCGTTCACATGGCAATCGGCAAGGTTTCCATGGATGCAGACAAGATCGCTGAGAACGCATCTGTCGCAGTCAAGGAGATCTTCAGAAAGAAGCCGTCCGATGCAAAGGGTGACTTCGTTGTCAGCACAGCTATTGCATCAACAATGGGCCCAGGCGTCATGGTTGATACAAAGGAACTGCAGTAAGGAAGAGGTGAGATATGGAATATCAGACAAAGGTAAACGCAACAAAAGAAGCGGCAGTCAAGCAGCTTAAGGATGAGTTTGGTCAGTACTCCGGTTTCATCTTCGCAGACTATCGTGGTCTCACTGTGGCTCAACTCTCAGACCTGCGCAAGCAGCTCAGGGCAAAGGACGCAGCATGCCGCATCGTCAAGAACCGCTATGCAAAGATCGCTATGCGTGAGCTCGGACATGAGGGACTGGACAACGATCTCGTCGGACCTACAGCAGTCATCCTCGCAAGAGGGGATGAGCAGAGTGCAATCGCGAAGATTGTCGTCGATGCCCAGAAGGGAACAGACAACAAGCTTCAGGTCCGTGGCGGATTCCTTGATGGTAGGGTCTTCGATGCCGCTCAGGTCGATGCTTTCTCAAAGCTCCCTGGCAGACTCGAGCTCATCAGCCACTTGATGGCTACGATGATGGCCCCTGTCCAGAAGGTCGCCGCAACTCTCCTTGCCTACAAGGAGAAACTCGAGGGTGGGGCAGCCGCTCCAGCCGAAGAGGCAAAAACAGAATAATGACGGTCTTAGTCTTCAAAGTACCATGCTATGGCCGTTGAAGAAAAAATCATAAGGAGAAGATAATATGGCTACAAGAGATGAGATTTTAGAGTCTATTGCTAACATGACTGTGATGGAGGTTGCAGACCTCATCAAGGCTATGGAAGAGAAGTTCGGCGTCACAGCTGCAGCTGCTGCTGTTGCTGTTGCTGCTGGTCCTGCTGCTGCAGCAGAGGAAGTCGAGGAGAAGACAGAGTTCGACGTCATCCTCAAGTCATTCGACGCTGCAAAGAAGATCGCTGCAATCAAGGCTGTCAGAACAGTCTGTGCAGAGCTCGGACTCAAGGAAGCCAAAGAGCTTGTTGAGGCTGGCGGAAAGGTCAAGGAGGGAATCTCCAAGGCTGACGCTGAGGCCGCAAAGAAGACTCTTGAGGAAGCCGGCTGCGTAGTCGAGGTTAAGTAATCGACCTTAAAAATGAACCTCCTGGGCCCGATTTCCGGGCCTCGGAGGATTTTCTGTCTTTATTTATCAGTTTTTTTGTTTTTACTTTGATTTCAGTTTTTACTGACTTGGGGGTACAAGATGGTTGCCAAAGGCAAGCCCATAAACCGAACCTATATCGGAGCCGACTTCGAAGAAGTATGTGAGCTCCCAGACCTAATTGGAATTCAGAAGGACTCCTACGAGAACTTCCTCCAGAGCAACAAGCTCAGAGCCGGAGAGCCTATCGACGAGACTCGCGGTCTTGAGGAGGTCTTCAGATCGATATTCCCAATTGATGGCCCAAACGGTGAGATGAGTCTCAGATATGAGTCTTATTCACTTGATTTCGACAATATCAAATACTCTGAGACTGAGTGCAAGAAGAAAGGTCGCACATACAGCGTCCCGCTTCGTGCTGTCATCAGCCTCGCCCTTGCAGCAAACGACGAGCTGAGAGAGAAGGAGATCTTCCTCGGCGACATTCCTCTCATGACAGACAGGGGAACATTCATCGTCAACGGTGCAGAGCGTGTTGTGGTCAGCCAGATCCATAGGTCCCCAGGTGTCATCTTCACAACAGAGAAGGGAGTCTACTCCTCCCGCATCATCCCGTACCGCGGCTCATGGCTGGAGTTCGAGATCGATGAGAAGAGGCACGTAATCTGTGCCAAGATCGACAGAAAGAAGAGAATTCTCAGTACCCTGTTCCTCAGGGCTATCGGATACAATACCCGCGAGAAGATCATCGCCGCCTTCTACAAGACAGAGGA
>JAFVFA010000006.1 GCA_017475725.1 Spirochaetales bacterium | reverse complement strand
TCATAGGTCAGGCCTGTGAGTTCGACTATTCAGGAAACCAGGCGGTCAAGGCCCTTAAGGACGAAGGCTATGAGGTCTCTCTGATCAATCCGAACCCCGCTACTGTGATGACGACACCGGGTGTTGCAGACCACATCTTCCTGGAGCCCCTAACCACGGACTACATAGAGAAGATATTCCAGCAGGTCGGTCCTGACGCCATCCTGTCCACCATGGGAGGCCAGACTGCCCTGAACCTGACAATGGAGCTCCAGAGCAAGGGAATCCTGGACAAGTACGGAGTCTCCGTGATAGGTGCATCCATAGACGCCATCAGAAAGGCAGAGGACAGAGGAGCGTTCAAGGACATAGTCACATCGATCGGTCTTGAAAGCGCGAAGAGCATGGTGGTCCATGACCTCGACGAGGCAAGGAAAGCCCACAACGAGATACCCCTTCCGATAATAATCCGTCCATCCTACACGCTGGGTGGCATGGGAGGCTCCATCGCCAACACAGAGGACGAATACCTTGAGCTTGTGGAGCATGCCCTGGAGATCTCCCCTGCCCACGAGGCCCTTGTGGAGGAATCGCTGATAGGCTGGAAGGAGTTCGAGATGGAGGTCATGCGTGACCACAAGGACAACGCCATAATAGTCTGCTCCATAGAGAACGTTGACCCGATGGGAGTCCATACAGGCGACAGCATAACGATAGCCCCAATACAGACATTGAGCGACAGGCAGTACCAGAGGATGAGGACGGCATCCATTGACATCCTCAGAGCCGTAGGCGTTGACTGCGGAGGCTCCAACGTCCAGTTCGCGATGAAACCCGATTCGGACAGGATGGTGGTCATAGAGATGAACCCCAGAGTCTCAAGGTCCTCTGCCCTCGCGTCAAAGGTCACCGGCTTCCCCATTGCAAGATGCTCCGCGAAACTTGCCGTAGGCTACACCCTTGACGAGGTGATGAACGAGATAACAGGCCAGTCGGTCTCATGCTTCGAGCCTGCTCTTGACTATGCGGCAGTCAAGGTGCCCAGATTCGAGCTTGAGAAGTTCCCGCTTCCGGCAAGCGCCTTGGGAACCCAGATGAGAAGCGTGGGAGAGGCACTGGCCATAGGGCGCACCGCCCAGGAGGCCCTGAACAAAGGAATAAGGGCAAGTGAGAGAAAATTCGAGGGCTTGGTTCCTCTTGATAGATCAAAAAACGACGTTGATACCCTTCTCAAAAGCGCTCATCCGCTCAGACTACTTGCAGCCTACACCGTGATCTCAGAGCAGCCAAACTTGAATGACGTGGCCGGTTGCATAGATGAGATCAACAGGATAACGGGCTTTGACAGGTTCTTCCTCTGGACACTTGTCCAGCAGGCGGAGCTTGACAGGAGAATCAGGTCGGGTCTTGATCCGGAGCTCCTGAAAGAGGCCAAGATGCAGGGCATGTCAGACATCAGGATTGCACAGCTGTGCGGAAAGACGACAGAGGAGATCAGGGCCATGAGAGCGGAGAACTCCATAAAGCCTTGCGCCCACTTTGTGGACACCTGTGCAGGAGAGTTCGAGGCCCTCACCCCCTACTGCTACACAACATATGGGGAGAAGGATGAGGGAGAGCCGCTGGGAGAGAATGCTGTTGTGATTGTGGCATCAGGCCCCAACAGGATAGGTCAGGGTCTGGAGTTCGACACCTGCTGCACACTCGCCTCCCTGGCCTTCAGAAGAGCCGGCAGGAAGACAATCATGGTCAACAGCAACCCTGAGACGGTCTCCACCGATTTCAACATCTCCGACAGGCTCTACATCAGTCCGCTTACTGCGGAGGATGTGATCGGGATCCTGGAGAAGGAGGGAACCAAGGATGTAGTGGTCCAGCTGGGTGGCCAGACGCCTCTGAACATGGCCAAGGACCTGGAACAGTGGGGTGCGAACATAATAGGGACCCCATTGGCCGGAATAGACGCAACAGAGGACCGAGGCCAGTTCTCGGAGCTTGTCAGGAAGCTTGGTCTCAGACAACCCAGGAATCACATGGCAGGAACTCCGGGAGAGGTCTTCCAGTGCTCCCATGACATAGGCTTCCCGGTTCTTCTGAGACCATCGTTCGTCCTTGGAGGAAGGAGCATGTTCATTGCCTATGACGATGCAGGACTTGCGGAGTTCTTCGAGAAGTCCGGAGTGTCCATAAGTCCTGAGGCCCCGGTCCTTGTCGACCAGTTCCTTGAGGATGCATTCGAGTATGACCTTGATGCGGTCTCCGACGGAGAGCATGTCTATGTTGGAGGCATTCTTCAGCACATAGAGGCTGCAGGCATCCACTCGGGAGACTCGGCATCGGTCTTCCCTCCATACAAGAGCAAGCCGGAGATACTGGAGCAGATGAGACAGTGGACCTTGCGCCTTGCAAGGGAAATCCCGGTCCGCGGAATGATGAACATCCAGTTCGCCGAGAAGGACGGGCTTCTGTACATAATAGAGGTCAACCCAAGGGCAAGCCGAACAGTCCCGTTCATCAGCAAATCATCAGGCTTAGACATGATTGATGCCGCTGTAAAGGTCTGGAATGGCATTAACCTGCAAAAACAAGGCCTTGTAAAGTCAAATCAGGACATTGCAGAGGGTCATTGCATAACCGGTTGGGCAATAAAGGAGTCGGTCTTCTCATTCGACAGATTCGTGAATGTTGACCCACAGCTCGGCCCTGAGATGAGATCCACGGGAGAGGTCGTCGGCATGGGAAGAAGCTTCGGAGAAGCCTACGCCAAGAGCCAGGATGCAGCCGGTAACGAGCTTCCCACACATGGCAAGGTGGTCATAAGCGTGAACAGGAAGGACAGGAAGACCATTGTGCCAATAGCCAAAGCTCTCCAGGACATGGGATTCGAGATCGCGGCAACAAGGGGAACAGCCAGGGACCTCTACGAGGACGGAGTCCTTGCGGATGTGGTTCTCAAGGTGCATGACGGGCACCCGAACATTGCAGACATGATCAGAGCCCACAGGGTGGACCTTGTGATAAACACCCCGATGGGCTTCCACTCAAGAAGGAGTGACGATGAGATCAGATCAGAGGCAATGAGAGCCAAGGTCCCCTACACCACCACAACATCCGCAGCCAGTGCAGCCGTGGAAGCCATCAGATACCTCAGAAGACAGGAGCATGGTGTAAGGGAGCTGCCGGACAGAAGGTAGTGCCAGCGCGTTACTAATCATTCAAGGCTCTTTCGAGCAATTGCATCCGCCTCAACAGATATGCGCATTGCGTTGATGCATTCCTTCGGCCCAATCGCATCAAATGTTCCATTCAGGCAATCAAGAACGAATTTTCCGAAGAATGGGAATCCCATGGTATTGGAAGCGTTGAAGTACTGCTCCCCTTCTCCATCGACAAGATAGACATGGTTGGGTCTGGCATCTCTTGTAATGTCTATATACTTCCGGACCTCGATGTATCCCTTGTCTCCCGTGATGACAGTTCTTCCATCACCCCAGGAGGAGAGTCCATCAGGGGTGTACCAGTCAACATGGATGTAGCCCTCAACTCCATTGTCACCCCTGAGCACAATATCACCAGTATCGAAGAAATCGGGGTGTTCACTGTTCGATCGGTTGGACATGGATGCGTAGACCACAGAGGCATTGCGGTTTGAAGTGTTTGACAGAAACTGCTCGACAAGATGACAGCCGAGGTCGATTATGATGCTCCCGTTGATCCTGCTCTCGAAGAACCACCATGGGCGGGTTGGAGCATTCAACCTATGAGGGCCAGTCCCGATATAATGGTTCACCTTCCCGATTCGGCCTTCGTCTATGAACCTCTGCGCCAGCATGGGCCCCTCGGCATGGAAGCGTTCACTGAAGTATATGCAATAATGGCCTCTGGTCTCATTTATGGCTGTATCGATAGCATAGAACTGGTCAATCGTAATGAAACCCGGTTTGTCGGAGAAGACGGCCTTGCCGGATTTCAGAAGGGAAACTGACAGCTCTGCACGAACATCAGGACGGATGCAGTTAACCACAAGCCTGATATCGGAATCATTGCAGATATCATCAAGGGAAGAGACCCTCTTTACTTCCGGATAACGTGACATGAAATCCCTTGCCACGTCCTCATTTTCATCGAAAAAAGAGACCAGCGTTGCACCGCAGTCCAGAAGGCCGCTGATCATTCCGAAAACATGGCCGTGGACGAGGCCAGCCACTGCAAAGCAGAACTGGCCAGGTTCTACAACCTTCTCAGTCTTCACATCCGATGAAGGCAGAAAGGATCTCCCATCTGATTTCATTCCCTTTTCCCCAGATATGCAGCTGCGATTGCCGGGTCAGAGAGCAGGCTGCTTCCTGTTCCCTCCTTAACTATGTGGCCATTCTCCAGAACATAGGCATAGTCGCTTATCTTGAGAGACGTGTTGGCGTTCTGCTCGACAAGCAACACTGTGGTTCCGGCACCCTTGATGGACTCGATTATCCTGAAAACCTCATTTACCACGATTGGAGCCAAGCCTAGAGACGGCTCATCCAGCATGAGGATCTTTGGATGGGCCATGAGACCTCTCGCAATGACAAGCATCTGCTGTTCTCCACCGGAGAGTGTTCCGGCATCTTGAGATGATCGCTCCCTAAGCCTGGGGAACAGCTCATACTGGCGCTCAAGATCCTCTTTTATGGTCTTTCCGTCAAGAGAATAAGCGCCCAACTTCAGGTTCTCCTCTACGGAAAGACCGGCAAATACCCTTCTGCCCTCCGGAATCTGTATTATTCCTGCTTTGACTACCTTATTGCTGGAAGAAGGAAGTTCCTTGCCAGAGAACGTGATGCTCCCTGAGTGCCTAATCATTCCGCTTATGGCTTTGATTGTTGTACTCTTTCCGGCGCCATTTGAACCGATTAGTGCGGTGACCCGTCCCTCCTCGATGTCCATATCAATACCATGAAGAGCCTCGACATACCCATAGGAAACCTTAAGACCTCTGATTTCAAGCAAGCTCATTCGTTATCCTCCTCTCCGAGGTATGCTGCAAGAACAGTCGGGTTTGTCTGTATCTCTGAAGGCGTACCTTTTGCGATCGTCTCTCCGAAGTTCTGCACGTAGATATAGTCGCAGAGGTTCATAACCAGATCCATTCTGTGCTCAATGACAAGGATTGAGAGCCCAGGATAAAGATTCTTTATCTCCTTGAGAAAATCCACCAGCTGAAGAACCTCTTCTGGGTTCAGACCAGCTGCAGGCTCATCAAGCATCAGAAGCTTGGGTTCGGTCACAAGAGCGCGAGCTATTTCGACCATCTTCTGAAGGCCATATGGAAGACTTATGGCCATCTTGTCCGAGTATGAATCCAGATTCAGCAGTTTGAGCGTCTCTTTGGCCTTATCTGCAATTCTTCTTTCCTCTTTTCTTCTTCTTGGAAGATGGAAGACAGCCTCTGCAATAGTGTACTTTCCAGCATAGTCCAAAGAGACCTTGACATTGTCAAGGACGGATAGCCCGGCAAAAAGCCTTATGTTCTGGAATGTCCTTGCAAGCCCCATTCTAGCCACAGACACCTGATCCATGGCATCTACGCACTGGCCATTGAAGCTCACTGTACCTGAAGTCTGCTTGTAGATTCTGGAGAAAACATTGTAGATTGTGGTCTTCCCAGCCCCGTTCGGCCCGATGATACCTATTGTTATCCCTTCAGGGACATCCATGTTCAGGTTATCCACAGCCTTGACTCCACCGAAATTCATACAGAGATCCTTACAGGAGAGAATCAGGTTCTTGTTATCACACTTTTCCATCAGCTTTTCTCCCTTTTAAGTCTTCTTTTCATTGCCCTGACCATACGAGAGGGACTCATCTCCTTGTCGCCCAGCATTCCCTCAGGCCTGAAGTTTATGACAAGAAGTATCAGCAAGCAGTAGATGACCGTTCTGTACTCCTGCATGTTTACACCGAAGAGAGTAAGGTTTCTCAGCATCTCTGGCAGAAGTTTGAGCCCAAACGCGGAAATCACAGCACCCGTCAGAGAGTTGGTGCCTCCAAAGAACAGGAAAATCTGCATCTCCGCTGAGAGATTCCAAGAGAAGCCATCCGGCGTTATGACTCTGTTCTTCAGGCCATAGAGGATTCCGGCAAGGCCAGAGATACATGAAGCTATCACATAAACCTTTATCTTCAAGTGGTAAACATCTATTCCAAAACTCTTGGCAGCTGTTTCATCTGTTTTCAAGGCTATGCACATCCTGCCGAATCTGGAACGTTTGAGCTGCCAAGCAAAGAAGATGACGGCAATGGTTGTCGCGACGATTATCCAGAAGATGCTCTTGACCTTGGGGATGCTGGAGAATCCGATGGATCCTTTCGTATATTTCTCCAGCATGACCACAATCGATGCCATCATCTCGCCAAAACCCATGGTTATCAGGGTGAAGTAGTCCTTTCTAAGCCTCAGCGTCGGTACAGCTATGATATACGCACACAATCCGCTCATTCCAAGGCCTATTGCGGCTGTCAGGATGATCGGAAGATGAAGCATCTTAGCCAACACAAATGTCAGATATGCGGAAATCGTCATGAACGCGGCCTGCCCCAGGCTGAACATTCCCGCAAGACTTGTAATTATGAAAACGCTGACAACCTCTATGACTGAGATGCAGCTGTTCATTATCAATCCAAGTTGATAGTTGTTCATTCAGCCCTCCTCAAACCTTCTCTTTTGCAAACCGTCCGGAGATTCCCTGAGGACGGATGAACAGGAACAGAAGCATCACGACGAACGTCATGACCGGCGTCGAGAGTGAACCCATGACATAGGTCCAGAACATCTCTATAATGCCAAGAAGAAAAGCTGCGGCAATCGCTCCGCCAAGAGATCCGAGTCCTCCGATGACCGATGCGATGAAGCCTTTGATCATCATACTCTGCCCCAGATCAGGGAACACGCCGTATTTGCATCCAAGGAGAACTCCGGAGACACCTGCAAGGATGCCTGCAAGCGAGAATGTCATGAGGATTATGAAGTTGGAGTTGATTCCCATGAGTTTGCTTGTCTCCGGATCTATAGAAACAGCTCTCATTGCAAGACCGACCTTTGTCTTGTCTATGAGGAATATCAGCAGGACAAGCAGGACAACGGATACAATGAGTATCATGGTGTCCATTCTGGATATTCTGATGTTTCCGACGTTGAAGGTCGTTGAACTGAACAGCATTGGGTATGCCAATGGGTTCTTGCTGAAGAACACGTTCAGAATGGCTGTGATTATAATGGAGATTGTAAGTGATGAGAGGAAATAATAGTTCTTGGGACTCTTGTTCCTTCTTATGCTGGCATAGACTATCCTGTCCAGGAACAAGGACATGACTATTCCGCACAGACTGGTGAACAATATTGTAACCCAGATAGGAGGCGTCGGTTTCACTGTTTTCTGAAAGAAGAAACCAATGTAAGCGCAAATGCTTATCATGCCTCCATGAGCAAAGTTAGAGAACTTGAGCACACTGAACACAATCGCGAATCCGACTGCAATAAGTGCATATACGGCCCCCAAGCTTATACCGTTGAACAATAACTGCAAAAACATTCTTCCTCCAATTGAATTCCGGATGTGGAAGCACCCACATCCGGAAACTGGACTTCATTTCATCAATAGATGTCCTCTCTACCGCAGATGACCATGTTATGGTTCTCGTCATATGTGGCGATGTACATACCCATGTTGTTCGGTCTGTGAGTAGCAGGATCAATTGAGATGGTGTCACCACTTGAGAGGAGCACACCTGTTGTCTGCTCAAGAAGCTTTGCGACCTCTTCACCGTCTGTCGGATCCTTGGCCTTCTTCATGGCCTCGACAAGCACCTGAACAGCATCCCATGCGAAGCCTACGTTGCACTGCGGGGACTCGGTTCCTGTAGCTGCCATCTCTGAGAACACAAGTTCATTGATGATTCCGACATTCGGATTCAGCATGTCGTAGTTCTGAAGGAAGTAGACATCGTAGACGTCGTTCTTGACCTGATCTGCAAGAGGTGGTGCCAGAGTGTTAGCACCAAGGATGGCACCCTTGAACCCTGCATCCCTGAGAGCATCATAACTGATGAGGTTCTGTGCGAGATAGTCGCAGAGGAAGACTGCCTCAGCTCCGCTGTTTGTGATCTTGATAGCCTGTGCGCTGTAGTCTCTGTCTGCCCATCCCATTGTCTCGACTGCTGTTACCTCGCCTCCATTCTCCTTCACATATGCGATGAACGGCTCAGCATGTGCCTTTGCAAAGGCATTGCTCGGGTTGTAGAGAACTGCATATTTCTTCAGGCCAAGTTCTGCCAGTGCATATGCTGCCATATCGTATGACTGCACACTGCATGATGGCTCAGCAAGGAACATGTATGGATACACTGCTCCAGTGTCTGGGTTTGTTGTACAGACCTCATCCATGAAGTGTCCAACAATTGGGATCTTGTCCTCTGCGGAAAGATCGACCCATGCGGATGCCGGATTTGACAATGCCGGGCCGATAATTGCACAGACACCAATCTCGTCCACCAGCTTGTGATAAGCATTCAGACCCTCAGTGATATCGTTCTTGCAATCCTGAGTGTAAAGTTCAATCTGTCTGCCGTTGATTCCACCAGCCTCATTGACCTTCTTGATTGCATACTCGACGCCCCATGAGTGAGGACGACCCATGTTCGATGCACCTCCAGTCAGATCCATGATGCTTCCAATCTTGATTGGTCCATCATTCGACTTCTCTTCCGCACCGGATGCGAAGAGAGAGAAAGCAAGCACCAACACCAAAAGGCAAGTCAGTAGTTTCTTCATGTTGTTTCTCCTTTTTGTTTTGAAGCAAAGCGTACGCTATGCTTGATTAATCCACTTTCCAATGTTTTCTGCGATGAATTCGTCGTCTATCAGATGCGGATAGCTTGAAATAACCCTTGTTATCTCCTCCGCCTGCCCCTCTGACAGCCTTTCCTTCTCATCCAGACATTTGATGTTCTTCATAAGGCCTTGTCTTCTAAGGACCTCATGCATTCCAGAGATACTACCCGCAAATCCATTGTACGGATCGAAGATGGCTCTGTTCATATCGGTGACCTGAGGACCCAAAGCCACAAGCTCATTCCAGTCTCCAGTCCTTCTGGCCTCCTTGATCTTGTCAAGCAGGTCGACTGCACATCTGGTCCAGTTGCACCAATGTCCAAGGAGACCACCTTCGAATCTCTTTGATACATAACCATCCCCTTTCCGGATTCTGTACTCCTGCATGAAATCGGAGACGATATTATCATCGTTACCAGTGTACAATGTGATCTCGTTGCAACGACTGCTTTCCACGACGGCCCTCACAACATCAAATGTTGAGTATCTGTTGAATGACGCACATTTGATTCCGATCACATTCTCCGTCTCTGCAACACGGTACCAAAAGTCATGGGAAAGTGGCCTTCCACCGCAAGCAAGTTGCAGATAGAAACCTATCACCGGCATTTCCGAGGCGACTGCCTTGGTTCTGTCAACAAGATAGTCCTCACTTTTGTCAGCTAATCCGCCAGGGGAGAGAAGTACAGCATCAAAGCCGTGCTTTTTCGCTATCCGGGCTTCAGAAACAGCCTGCTCTGTTGGGCCGCAGACCCCACAGACCTTGACGATCGTCTGTTTCGTGGACTCCTCGAATCTGTCAACTTCATCGCTCACAATCGATATCACAGGTTCAAACAAACCATAATCCCGCATCACGAATTGTGTGGTATGCACTGCAGTAGCTATCCCAAGAGCCCCTGCATTGAGGTAGTACCTCATCAGTAAGCGCTCAGTTGGTTCATCTATGCTCTTGTCATCATTGATAGCCAGAGGAGTTGCAGGAATTACGACTCCACTCTTGAATACTTCCAAAGCTTTTTCATGATTATGCATCAGTAACTTCCCTTCCTTTCTTCAAAGTGCGTTGGTTTGTTGATATACTCACCACCATCCAGAATCCACTGGGCCTGGTATTCAATCATCGTGTCTATGGAGGTCCTTGGATAACCCATCAGTTTGTGGCATTCCCCACAGTTCACAAGATATGCATTTGAACTTGGTTCCCCTTCAAATGTGACTTCCTTGCCAAGAAGCTTTGCAAGCTTCAGAGCAGTTGCCTTGACTCCATTCGTCTCAGGACCGGAGACATTGAGGCGCTTAGGGGGATTGTCGACCAGAAGAAGTGACCTGAGTGCGTATTCGTTGGCATCGCCCTGCCATATGCAGTTGAAGCAGGAGTTCTCTATGGAAAGGGGTTTCCCGTCAACGATCTTCTTGGCGATATCAGCCAGAACCCCATACTCAAGTGCGATTGAATAGTCGAGTCTGAAAATCAGAGACTTGGTTCCATACCTTCTCGCGTAATAATCGAAAATCCTCTCTCGGGCAAGAACGGATTGGGTGTACTCACCAATCGGTCTGACCTTGTCCGTCTCAAGGGATCCTCCGGAGCTTGCCTCAGGAAGATCATATACATTTCCGGATGAGAACACCACGAAACTCGAATCGTGGAATCTTTCAAGAACCAATACAGGCACAGCGGCATTCATCCCCCAGGTCAAAGCCTCACCGCCATCTGTTCCGAACTTGCGTCCCACCATGAAAACGATGTTCTTCACATCCGGCAACTTGGCGATCTCCTCGGCCTTCTCGAGGTCACAGCTGATGACATTCACACCATTGTCTTCAAGCTCTTTTCTTACGGAGGAATCAGAGAATCTTGAGACGGCATAGACCTTATGGTCGATTCCACCCTTTCTGAAGGCATTGGCAGCAAGGATACTCATTGTTGGTCCCATCTTGCCACCTGCGCCAAGAATCATTATGTCGCCATCCAGCCTCTTCATGTCCTCAACAAGTCTTTCAGACGGTTCACAGAGGATTTCATGCAATTTCTGCTTTGTCCACATAGGTTCACTCCCTTTCAATTCCTGTTTCCATCCATATAAGCGAAATACTCCGAGTCTGAGAGAAGTCTTCTGTGGCTCCTCACGACATCCAAACCGACCTTTGCATCATCAGAAAGAACTGAATAAGCAAATTCTGCCAGAATTGTTCCTCCAATCAGGCAACTCTTTTTTATGTCAACACATCTGAAATCAGATCCGTGCTGTTCACCGACAAATCCTCCAAGTGTAGCCTGCAAGGCAGGCATCAGATGACAGAGGTCTCCGATATCAGTGGACCCAACCATGTCCACTCCGTAATGTATATGCTCCTTTCCAAGAACTTTTTCCGCAGCAACGGCAAGTGCATCGGAAAGCTTCTCATCTTGCTTGAGAGGCAGGTATCCGGGAATGGTTTCAATTTCACACCGGCAATCCATCATCTGGGCAGCAGCATTTGCGCAGCGGTCAACAACCTTGCACCCATAGCCTATTGCATCAGTGCTTCGTCCTCTTACATAGGTCTCTATTCGAACATCATCAGGAACGGAGTTAACCACATCCCCACCTTTTGTGATAATCGGGTGAATCCTGATGCTGTCCTCATCCTTGAAGGTCTCTCTGTTTGCATTCACTCCAGAAAGGAACAAATTTGCGGCCTGCAAGGCATTTCTTCCATCGAACGGAGACGCCCCATGTGCACTTTTCCCTATGAACCTTATATTCTTTGCAGTGAACCCAAGGGAACCGCCCTTCAGATAGATCTCATAGGTTGGAGTATTGGGATGTGCATGTATCAATGCAACCATGTCTATGTCTTTGAAAACACCAAGCCTATAGAGCTCGGGTTTTCCGGATAGATATCGGATCTTTCCCTGCTCCCTGAGACCGAGACGATACTCTATCTCCAAAAACTCTTCTGCAGGGACGGCAAGAAGCACCACCCTTCCACAGAGGCTGTCCTTGAACCTTAGAATTGCCTGCGCAGCAGCAAAAACCTGTGCACTCTGAATATTGTGCCCACATGCATGTGCAGCACCTGTTGATTTGTCAGCCATCGGACTCATCGGGCTTAGAACTGCATCCAATTCAGACATCAGACAAAGTGTCGGCCCATCCTTGGCACCATCTATAGTGCATCTGATACCTGTCCCGGCGAACGGCCCCTCAACTTTGAGACCAAGACTCTCCCAGTATCGCTTGAGAATTGAGGAACTATAAAACTCTTTGTACCCGAGCTCCGGCTTTGACTGAAGTTCAAGAGCAAGAGAGACAGCTTCGTCAATGTTCCTGTTCACTTCTTCCTTGATGTCAATCACTCTTTCCTCCAGTGATATAGGCCATAATCATATTTACGACGGAATCTATTCGCTCCTTCAGGATTGAATCATCCATCATGTCATCTCCCAGAAAACCCATCATGGTGGCGCTGTTCGAAAAGTAATTGAACCCGCATCCGTAGATAGTCAGGAGTATTTGTTTTGCAGTCACTTCTTCCGGGACATCGAACTCTTTCTTCGCATCATCCAAAAGCTGATCAAGGCCTTCCAGTATTACCGATTTAGTATTACCGAGTCGTTTTTCCTTGTAGTACTTAGCATTGTTGAGATTCTCCCACATAAGCATACGGACATAGGTGGGGTTTTCCTTTAGAAAGAGGAAGTCAAGCTCTACAAACCTTCTCATTCTGGACTTGAAGTCCAATCCTTCGACGCTGATCAGTTGCCTTTCGAGCTTTGAAAACCTCTCATAAACAATTGAGAAGATGGTCTCATAGAGTTCCTCTTTGCTTCCAAAGTATTTATAGATGAGTGCCTTGTTGACACCTGCCTTGTTTGCGATCTCATCAACACGGGAGCCGTAGAATCCCTTCTCCGAGAATTCAATCTCGGCGACTTCGAGGATTCTGTTTCTTGTGACCTCCGCCCTGCGCTGCAAGAACCCCTCCAAAAAGTAACTATTTGGTTACTTTTATATTATAAATCCACCTCACCGCGCTGTCAATTTTTTTTGTGACTGTACTCGACTACACAGAACCTGACCGTACAAGTGGGGCTTCCATCTTGATGTTGTATTTATCACACAAAGCAAAGACCTTACTGAAGCCACTTCCAAAAATCTCAACGTCCTTGCTCTTGTAGCATGCTTACAGTGACATGTCACCGTAAATGTCACTATATATGTCACTATAAATTCAGGGCTGGAAGCGAGGTTTTTATAGAGTCCCAAAAGGTCAGAAAACGACAGATAGACAAATTTGCTATAATCTAATGATAGCCCAAGTAACCATAATCGGCTTCGAATTCACACAATTAGTCATATTTAAGGAACTTCTATTCAGCATAAGCCTTGAAGAAGCCATCCATACTGTTCAGCACTTCCCTGCTTTCGGGATACATCGGGAACTGGACGGAGAAGACATGGATGAGCTTTCGCTCAGTTCCTTTGGGATAATCAACAAGAACATGCTCAGCGCCTGAGATTTCAAGTGCATCACTGAATTTCAGACTGTCATTGCGTATCAGATCCTCAGCGCTGGTCACCTGCCAGATTGGAGGCAATATTGTATCTGCAACCATGGAAACTGGATCCAGAAGGTATGGCTCATAGGCTTTTCTGCGATCATTCTCATCTGTTATGACATTGCTTATCACGGACATCAGATCACGGCGCTGAGTGTCCAGCATGATGGATATCAGTCCT
>JAFVFA010000226.1 GCA_017475725.1 Spirochaetales bacterium | reverse complement strand
TGTCTACTGCATCAACAAATACCCGGACTCCGACAGCGTGAAGGCGTCCACCATGATGCTTGAGGCTGCCGGGGTGAAGCTCAGGCAGATGAACCTGAACAAGACTCTGGAGATCCGCATTTGAGCAGATTCCTTGTAGTGAGCCTCAATCCCACCTTCCAGCTGATCATGGGTTACCAGAAGGTCGTGGAAGGTGAGGTCAACAGAACCCAGAACTGGAGGACGGAGTTCTCCGGCAAAGGGCTGAACGTCTCGCGTGCCCTTGCCAAGCTGGGCAATGAGGTCACACTGCTTTCCCACATCAATCCCTCCCGTGCAGAAGAGCTGCGGACCCAGACCGACGCCGAGGGTTTCTCCGTGTCTCTTGTGGAGGACCCCAGTCAGGTCCGCACCTGTGTTACCGTTCTTCAGGACAGAATGAGACGGGGAATGACCACAACGGAGCTTGTTCAGGAGAGTCCGAGGATAATCGGCAGGGATACTGAGGCCAAAATCGTCCGCAATTACATTCAGCTGATAAAGAACGCAGACTGTGTGATCATCACAGGCACAAGAAGCCCAGGATACAGAACAGATCTGTATCCGGACATGGTCAAGGCCGCAAAGCAGGCCGGTTGCACGGTGATACTTGATCTGAAGGGGACCGATCTCACCGGAAGTCTGAAGTACAACCCGGACATAGTGAAGCCGAATCTCAAGGAGCTTGTCCAGACTTTCGGGGCGTGCTCCGATCCCGTGGAGATGATTGAGAGCCTTCCATGCAAGGCTGTGATAACCAACGGTTCCAACGGCTGCTTCATCCATGTCCCTGGTCAGGAGCTTGAGCACCTTGACGCCCTGAGGGTTCCTTCAAGGAACACCACAGGTTGCGGCGATGCCTTCACCGCTGCCATGGCAGATTCCCTTATGAGGGGCTCCAGTCTTCTTGATGCCTGCCAGGCAGGGACCAGGGCAGGGGCGTTCAAGGCCCAGCAGGAGCCGTTCTAGGCCTTCTTCATCAGAACAGCTTTGCCTTGTCCACCGTCTCCTTTATCGATTCCAGAATGCCCTTGCATCTGCGCCTGTCGAGTCCGCATTTGGTTCCCACGTTCAGCATATCCTCCACAGAGGGATCCGATCCCTTGCCGTTTATTGTCGTTGCATGTTCTCCGTTTATGGAACTGCTGTAGGTCAGATCGTAAGCCGGGGACATGTACCATGACCTTTTCGAATCGTCATAGAGGAATGAGAAATTCTTTGCATGGTCATCTCTGTTGTGTGCGAATTCATTGAAGCACATCAGCCTGAACATGTTCTCCGTTTCCTCCATGTTTCTTGTGAGAATCGATGTAAGCTTAAGAAGATGCAAATAGTCCAAATTAGGAAATCTATGAGATGTTTCCAACAAACCTACTGCTGAAATCATATGGACTCTCCCATTTTTCGGCTTCCTGTCGAATCGCTTGCACGCGAAGTATCCACTTGTTTTTGATGATGGAAGGAGCCTGCATTCGACTGTCCTGATTCCGCATTCTGCCGCTGCAAGGCTATAGCTGTACTCCTGAAGCCCTATGTCTCTTGAGTCGAAATGTGAAGGGAACTTCATTATCCAGCTCTCTCCATCGATTGTCACATTGGCCTTTGGTCTTGCCCCTCCAGAGTTTCCGGCCATCTTGTAGAGATTGTCCAGATCAGAGATATCCTTGTCCGCGAGAATAAAGGAGCACTGTTCATACAGCTGGTCGTAATCGACATCAGTATTGGCATTGTCATCTTCAAGCTGACAAGGTCTGAAGCTTAAAGCCCCCTTTGCGTTGTTGCCAAGGAGAGACAGCCTTGTGATGTTTGATACCGATGCAGGTTCGATTCCCCATGAACGCAGCATCCTGTCTGTCAGAAGCATGCCCCATCCGTCAGGAAGGCAGTCGTCGAACACTCCGAAAAGTCCGTCGAATGGTTCGAGTGAACTGAAGTAGAGCTTCTCTGAAAGAGGAAGAGAAAACGGGCTGATGGAGAAGCCTTCGGATAGCCAACTTTGTGTGTACTGGAATGCAACCAGTCTGTCTCGATACTCACTAAGCTTTCCGACAAGTTTTCCTTCGTATAGGACCTCAACGCTCTTTATTCGCTTCATTTATCACATCCTCTATTGACCTGTATACCTTGCGCTCATGGAAAAGGTTCTTGATGTCACTCTTCATGTCCAGGACAATGGCTATCTTCACAAGGCTCTCAAATGAGATCTGTCCTGTCTCCTCGAATCTTCTCAGAGAGGCAAAGCTCACTCCCGATCTTGCTGCAAGCTCCCT
The DNA here is from genome assembly GCA_017475725.1 of Spirochaetales bacterium. Lineage (GTDB taxonomy): Bacteria > Spirochaetota > Spirochaetia > Sphaerochaetales > Sphaerochaetaceae > UBA9732. The sequence goes on along the minus strand of JAFVFA010000226.1, from coordinate 783 downwards.
TTGTGTCATGTGAAGTCCCTTGCGTGCTGCAATCTCCCTCTTTGCTGTCCCAATGCAGATGTCTTTTGCCGTGTCGAAAAAATGATCTAGATCAATCATGCTAACATTTTAGCATGTTACGCAGAAAAAACAAATATAATGTTAAAATATTAGCATTTTTTGTGAATGACTGGTTTCTGCCAAGCAGAGATTAACTTGATCTGATGCACACCAAATTGTTCAAGGCTGGTCTGAGTGACTTCTCCAAGAATGACCCAAACTATTACTGGTCTTCCAGTGAGCATGTTGGTTATCCAACAAATGCGTGCTATCATTGCCGGTATGATGAACTACACGACCATAGCCACAGCCTCAGCATTGGCCGATCTTCTGGAAAGATGGGAGACGGAGGGGGTGACATCAGTTGCCATGGACTTCGAGGAGGAGTCGAATCTCCACTGCTATGGTGAGCACCTGTGCATAATCCAGCTCTTTGACAGACGCGACTACTACATTCTGGATGCCCTTGCTCTGGTGAAGGACCCTGCTGGCCTGAGTGCCATGAAGGGCTTCCTGGAAGGCCCGATGGAGAAGATCATGTTCGCCTGCCAGAGCGATGCCTCAATGGCCCGCAAGACGCTCTCCATCCAGCTTGAGAACATCTTCGATGTCCGTGTGATCGCCCTGGCCCTTGAGTTCAACGGGAATCTCACAGCCCTGATAGAGAGGAACCTGGGCCTGAGCGTGGAGAGCCCGGCACTGAAGAAGAGATACCAGACAGCGAACTGGATGAGGCGTCCGATT
>JAFVFA010000225.1 GCA_017475725.1 Spirochaetales bacterium | reverse complement strand
TGGAGCAGGGCGGGGTTGATGCTTCGCTTGAATGGAACGAGGGCAACCACTTCACGGAGCCGGACATCAGGACCGCAAAGGGATTCTGCTGGTTGCTGGGCTGATGTCTGGAAGATTATGTCTGGAAAACGGGGCCGGTTCAGGGCAAATATGTCAAAATGATCAGAATTCTGCATTTGTGACATACTCCCTCATCCCCAAGACACCCTTTCCAGAATCCGGATCCCAAAAAAAAGCGGAAAAGATTCCGAAATCTGTTGACATGTGTTTCTATACACAGTAACATGCTTACTGTCAGCGGTGTTACTGTACACAGAAACAAAATGTTGTGGTGCATCGCTGCAGGAGGAGTTGAAATGAAGAAGTTTTTTGCTGTTGTCCTTACCGCACTGCTCTTTGCAGGCATCGTTTTCGCAGGTGGAGCCCAGGAGACCAAGTCCGAGGGCACATACAAGATCGGAATCTGCAACTTTGTGGATGATGCATCACTGAACCAGATCTGCGACAACATCCAGAGCCGGCTTGCTGAGATAGAGGCGGAGCAGGGTGTCAAGTTCACAGTCTACTACGACAACTGCAACGCTGACGCCAACGTCCTGAACCAGATAATAGCGAACTTCGCGGCCAACAAGGTCGATCTCATGATCGGCGTGGCAACCCCTGTGGCAATGGCCATGCAGGCAGCCACAGAGGAGAACCGGATCCCGGTGGTCTTCGCCGCAGTCTCCGATCCGCTGGCCGCCGGCCTTGTGGACTCCCTTGAGAAGCCGGGCAGCAACATAACCGGAACATCCGACTACCTTGACACAAACGCCGTCATGAACCTCATCTTCGCATTCAACGCGGATGCAAAGAAGGTTGGACTCCTCTTCGACCTTGGACAGGATGCCTCCACAACCGCCATCAAGCAGGCAAAGGATTACCTTTCCGCCAAGGGCGTGGAGTACGTTGAGCGCACAGGAACCACAGTTGATGAGGTCGTCCTTGCAGTACAGGCTCTGATCGCCGATGGAGTCGATGCCGTATTCACCCCTTCCGACAACACGATAATGACCGCAGAGCTCTCCATCTACGAGGCTCTTGCAGACGCGAAGATCCCGCATTACACTGGAGCGGACTCGTTCGCACTGAACGGCGCTTTCCTCGGATACGGCGTGGACTATGCGAATCTGGGTCGTGAGACGGCAACCATGGCAGCGGACATCCTGATCAACGGGAAGAACCCCGCCGAGGTCCCTGTCATGACGTTCGACAACGGAACAGCTACAGTCAACGTCGAGACGGCAGCCGCTCTCGGAACATCTTTCGAGGAGGTCAGCGCACTGTTCGCACCTTATGCAACGAAGGTGCAGAGCATCAACACAGCTGAAAGTTTCTGATGGATCTGATTCTGACCGCACTTGAACTGGGACTGATGAGCTCGCTCACAGTCCTGGCTCTGTTTCTCAGCTACAGCATGCTTGGGGTCTGTGACCTCTCCACGGACGGCTGCTTCACATTCGGGGCGGCCGTCGGCGCTGTTGTGGCGCTGTCCGGGCATCCCTTCCTGGCCATACTGGCCGCAATGGGTGCCGGTGCACTCTCAGGTTTTGTAACCGCATTCCTCCAGACGAAGATGGGAGTGGACAGCCTTCTGTCCGGAATAGTCGTCAACACCGGGCTCTACTCGATCAACATAGCCGTGATGGGCAACTCGTCGCTTCTGAACATGAACAAGACGGAGACCATCTTCACAAAGGCGAAGGCCCTGCTTGGCGGGTCCTTCCTAGGACCTCAGTACAAGCTTGTTGTCATAGTGCTGTTCGCTGCACTGGTGGTCCTGTTCCTGGCCTTCTTCCTGAAGACCCGCATAGGTCTGGCCATAAGGGCCACCGGAGACAACCCCGACATGGTCAGGTCCTCATCCATAAACCCTGTGAAGACCACGATAATAGGGCTGTGCATCTCTAACTCGTTCACGGCCCTGTCCGGCTGCCTTCTGGCCCAGTACCAGAAGTCCGTCAACGTGAACATAGGCTCCGGAATGCTGACCATAGCCCTGGCGTCGCTGCTTATAGGCAACACCTTCATCGGAAGGCGCCGCCCGATCAGCCTGAGGCTTGTGGGTGCGGTGCTTGGAGCCTTCATCTTCCGTCTGGTCTACACTGCGGCGCTCAGGCTCAACATGCCGGCGTTCATGCTCAAGCTGGTGTCCTCCGTCATAGTAGTGATAGCGATCTCCGGTCCGTATCTGCAGCAGAGATTCCCTCTGCTCATGAGGAAGCTGGGAAAGAAGGGGAGGACGCGGAATGCTTGAAATACAGGGAATATCCAAGACTTTCAACCCCGGAACCCAGGACGCGAAGAAGGCGCTTGACGATCTCTCGCTTCACGTCAACAAGGGTGACTTCATCACAATCATAGGAGCGAACGGGGCAGGGAAGAGCACCCTCTTCAATGCGATCTGCGGCAACTTCATAGTTGACTCCGGAAAGATTGTCATGGACGGCAAGGACATAACCTTCATGCCCGACCATCTGAGGGCCAAGTCCATAGGGCGCCTTTTCCAGGATCCGATGCGCGGAAGCGCACCCAACATGAGCATAGAGGAGAACCTTGCCCTTGCCGCCGGTCACGGAGGCTGGCTTGCAAGGATCTCCAAGCATGACCGGGAGCTGTTCAGAGAGAGGCTCTCACAGCTCGGCATGGGGCTCGAGGACCGCATGAGACAGCCGGTGGGCCTTCTCTCCGGAGGTCAGCGCCAGGCCCTTACGCTGATGATGGCCACCATAAACCCTCCCAAGATCCTGCTTCTGGACGAGCACACCGCAGCCCTTGACCCCGGAACCGCGGAGAAGGTCCTGGATCTCACCAAGCGCATAGTGGAGAAGGACAACATAACCTGCATGATGGTCACACACAACATGCAGAGCGCCATAGACCTGGGCAACAGGCTTCTGATGATGAACCATGGGAAGGCCATTCTGGATGTGGAAGGGCCCGCCAAGTCCGCTCTTACCGTCCAGGTGCTTGTGGACCTGTTCAGAACCAAGGCCGGAAGCGAACTCCAGACGGACCGCATGCTGCTTACTGACAATGACAATTGACTGATGGTGAGATGACAATTACAATGACCTCCGAGGCGGTTTGCTTCGGAGGTTTCTAATGAAGATCTATGAACTGTGTGAGATTCTAATGCTTGTCAGCTTCGGCTTCTCATGGCCGATGAATGTCATAAAGTCAATCAAGTCAAGAACCACAAAGGGCAAGAGCCTCTGGTTCCTGATCCTGATTCTGTTCGGATATGTCTGCGGAATAGTCTCAAAGCTCACGGCTCCGTCGTTCAAGTGGTACGTGATGTTCTTCTACATCCTGAACTTCGTGATGGTGTTCGCCGACTTGTGCCTGTACTTCAGGAACCTCAAGCTGGACAGAAACGCCGGCAAAT
>JAFVFA010000224.1 GCA_017475725.1 Spirochaetales bacterium | reverse complement strand
CATGGGTCTCGGTTTCGAGGTCGTCGGTGCATATGAGCTCCAGGACAACCTGGCAATCACATTCGGCGGTAAGTTCGGATGGCACTTCATCAACACAGATGATGACATCCAGGATGCCTACACAACAGCTTCTGACAATGACTGGAAGACCAGCAACCTCACATACAAGGTCTTCGCAGGAGTCACATACTCACTGTAAGATCCTGTTCAGCAGGCGTTGCAAGACCCGTTCCGTTCTATGCGGAGCGGGTTTTATTTTGCCCTGATTCATGCTAGTATGGATCGAACCGGAAGATGCACCAGGAGGGTCTGGAATATGATGAGAGGAATCTACACATCCATCAACACACTGAGGAAGCAGGTATACTCCGAGGTCGCAAGGCTGTCATACAACTATGACGGAGGCGAGCTTGAGAACATGGAGGCCATCGCCTACAAGATCATCCCTGGGGAGGTCTCCAAATACCGTGAGAGCGTCTTCCTGGAGAGGGCGATAGTCCGTGAGAGGTTGAGGCTTGCCATGGGACTGCCTGTAAGGTCAGCCGATGACATGGGCCCGGTCAACGAGGGTGTGGAGGAGGCTCTGAAGGCTGAGAAGTTCTACGAGAGACCTCTTGTCAATGTGATCAAGTTCGCTTGCCACCAGTGTCCGGACAACGTCATGGTGGTGACCGATGCCTGCCAGGGTTGCCTTGCACAGCCTTGCAGAGAGGTATGCCCGAAGGATGCAGTGTCATTTGACTTCTCCGGCAAGCATTCCAACATAGATCCCTCCAAATGCATCAAATGCGGAAAATGCATGCAGGCATGCCAGTATGGGGCCATCGTCCATCTGGAGAGACCTTGTGTGAAGGCCTGTGGGATGAAGGCCATAAAATCTGACCAGTACGGCCGTGCGGACATAGACCAGGACAAGTGCGTCTCCTGTGGGATGTGCCTTGCAAACTGTCCGTTCGGTGCAATCGCAGACAAGGCCCAGATATTCCAGACCATCCAGGCGATAAAGGATTCGAAGACACCTGTCTACGCCGCCATAGCGCCTGCAGTATCGGGTCAGTTCGGTTCAGGCCTGACCCCAGGCAAGATCAGGTCCGCGTTCAAGGCCCTTGGCTTCGAGGACGTCATGGAGGTGGCCATCGGTGCCGACCTCTGCACATTGGACGAGGCCAAGGACTTTGTGGAGAACGTCCCGGACAAGCTTCCGTGGATGGCCACATCATGCTGTCCTGCATGGGCAAGCATGGCCAAGAAGCTGTTCCCGCAGTTCAAGGACAACATCTCCATGGCCCTGACCCCGATGGTCCTCACCGCCAGGCTGCTGAAGAAGCAGCATCCAGGCTGCAAGGTCGCTTTCATCGGTCCCTGTGCCGCAAAGAAGAACGAGGCCTCAAGAAGGACAATCAGAAGCGACGTCGACTTTGTTCTGACCTTTGAGGAGGTCATGGGCATGTTCGATGCAAGGGAAATTGACTTCGAGGAGCTTCCGGAGGCTGAGGTCATGCACGGAGCGAGCGGTGACGGACGTGGATTCGCCGTTGCCGGCGGTGTTGCCCAGGCTGTCGTCAACTGCATAAGGGAGCTCTATCCGGAAATGGGAGAGGTCAAGGTCGAGAGGGCTGACGGACTGGACAACTGCAGAAAGCTCCTGATGCTGGCAAAGGCAGGCAAGTACAACGGATACCTTCTTGAGGGCATGGGCTGCCCAGGTGGATGCGTCTCAGGTGCCGGCACCGTTGTCAGCTCGGTGAAGACGGCCAACGACATCAAGGCCCACATGAAGGTCTCGACCCATCAGCACGCCTTTGAGAGCGACTACAGAGAGCTTGCGGATGTGCTTGCAGAAGATGACATCAAGGCCAAGGTCTGAGTGCTCAGAGCACCTTCCTGCAGAGTTCCAGGGCGTTGAAGATGACATCATCCATGTCGTAGTAGCGATAATCAGCCAGGCGGCCGCCGAAGAGCGTCCTTGTCTCAAGGGCGGCCAGGGCCTTGTATCTGTCGGACAGTTCGTTGTTGACCTTGTCGTTGACAGGGTAGAAGGGGTCCGCCCCCTCGTGCCATTCCGATGGATACTCCCTGGATATTATGGTTCTGTTCTCAGAATAGGACGGGTTCTCCGGCTCGAAGTGCTTGTGCTCGATGATCCTGGTGTATGGAACCTCCCTCTCGGTGTAGTTGATGACTGCATTGCCCTGCCAGTTCTGGACGTTCAGAGTCTCCGTTTCAAAGCGCACCGTCCTGTAGGAGAGCTTTCCGAATCTGTATTGGTAGAATTCATCCAGTGCACCTGTGTAGACAAGTGTTCTGCACTTTGCCTCGTAGGTCTCCCTGTTGGCTAGAAAGTCCTCGTTGCAACGGCTCTCTATACCTTCAAGAAGTCCCTCTATCAGAATGTTGTATCCACCTATTGGAATGCCCTGGAACGCATCATTGAAGTAGTTGTTGTCAAAGGTGAGGCGGAAGGGGAGTCTCTTTATGATGAAGGCCGGAAGCTCGGTGCAGCTTCTGCCCCATTGCTTCTCTGTGTAGCCCTTGATCAGAGTCTGGTATATGTCCCTTCCTATGAGGGAGAGAGCCTGCTCCTCCAGAGTCCCGGGTTCTCTGCCATCAAGCATCCTGAGGGCGTCTGAACGCTGTCTCTCGATCTCCTCCATGGCCTCTTTGGGGGTTGTGACGCCCCAGAGCTGATAGAAGGTGTTCATGTTGAACGGAAGGTTGTAGAGCTTCCCCTTGTAGCTGGCAACAGGGGAGTTTGTGTATCTGTTGAAGGGGACGAAGGAGTTGACGAAGTTCCAGACGTCTCTGTCATCTGTGTGAAAGATATGGGCGCCATATTGGTGGACGTGTATGCCTCCGTCGTCAATGCAGCGGATGTTCCCTCCAAGGCTCTCCCTTTTGTCTATGATGAGGACGGATCTGCCCTGCTTTGAGGCCTGATGTGCGAAGACCGAGCCGAAGAGGCCTGAGCCTACAACGAGAAAATCATAGATCATGGGCGTGATCCTCCAGGACGAAACTGATGAATCTTGCGAAGGATGAGCGTCCCTGCTCATCCTGCTTGAAGACTCCGCAGTCCTCAAGCATCATCTTGAATACCCTGACAACCTCATCCTTGAGGATGGAGTCTATGTTCTCCGCATTCATGACATTGTATCTTGCTTTGATCTCTTCCATCCAGTTGGAGTGCTTTTCGACTTCAGGATGTGATTGAAGGTCCGTCAGGCCAAGAAGTATGTCCTTGACTGTTTTCAGTTCTCCCTTGAGTCTGGGCGGCAGTATCGCCAGACCTGGAGCGTCGATTATTCCTATGCCTTCCTTCTTTATGTGGAACCTGGAGGGGTGGGTATGGAAAAGTCCGTCAGGTCTCTCCTCTGTCCTTCTGTTGTTCCTGAGCATCAGAAGGATGACATAGTCTTCCTTGTCCCGGAATGCCAGAGGCGCGACTGTGTTGTGGGGATCCTTGTCCGTGCCAGGGTCTATATTCGCCTGGTCATCACGATATCCGTTACGCCATTTCTCTATGAATAACGAGGCCATGTTTCCTACTTCGGATATGTTTCTCCCCCT
>JAFVFA010000223.1 GCA_017475725.1 Spirochaetales bacterium | reverse complement strand
GCACAGGAGGCTCATGAGGCTATCCGCCCGGCAGGCGAGCATTTCAGAACACCTGAGCAGACAGGTCTCTCCGGTCGTGAGCTGGATCTGTACACCCTGATCTGGAAGAGGACCCTTGCATCTCAGATGACGAATGCCCAGAAGCTGAACACCATGGTCACAATAGACGCCGAGGCTTCAGACGGAAGGAAGACCGTCTTCACCTCAACAGGTGTCAGAATAGAGTTCCCGGGATTCATCAGAGTCTACGTGGAGGGTTCTGACGATCCGGACGCAGCCCTTGAGGACAAGGAGAACCCGCTTCCGAAGCTCGAGGTCGGACAGAAGCTCAACGCCAGAAAGATAGAGGGCGTCTACCATGAGACCAAGGAGCCCAATCGCTACACGGAGGCCTCACTGGTCCAGACCCTTGAGAAGCTCGGCATCGGAAGGCCATCGACCTATGCCTCCATCATTGACAGGCTGTTCGACAAGAACTACGTGATCAGGGACAACGGGACTCTGGTCCCGACCTTCATCGGGTTCGGTGTTGTGCAGCTTCTTGAGAGGTACTTCGCAGACAGGATCGACTACGGCTTCACAAGCGACATGGAGACCGGTCTGGACGAGATAGCTGAGGGCAAGATCAACGAGCTCCAGTTCCTCAGGAACTTCTACGAGGGAGAGAAGGGACTTGAGCAGCAGGTCAGGAGCAACAAGGTCTCGATCAGCGCAAAGGACGTGAAGCGCCTTGACCTTCCGCAGCTTTCGGAGAAGAACGAGATCTACCTCGGACCCTACGGGCCATACGTCAAGAGCGAGGACGGAAAGTTCATCTCCGTGCCTTCCGAATGGACCCCTGCAGGCGTCACCAACGAGATGGTGGAGAAGCTGATTGCGGGTGGTAACCAGAGCGCAAAGTCGAACTCCAACGGGCCTGAGAAGCTTGGTGAGGATAAAGACGGCAACGTGATCCTTTACTGCACCGGCAAGTTCGGAGATTACTGGCAGCTTGGGGACAGGTCCAAGACCGAAGAGGTCAAGAGATTCAAGGTCCCTAAGGAGTACATAGGAAACAAAGACCTGGATCCTCAGATTGTGCTTAATTTCTTTGCCCTCCCAAGGACAATAGGCACTGATGAGAATGGAGAGGTCATAACTGCAGACATCGGCAAATTCGGTCCGTACATCAAGTGCGGGAACGACTTCAGAAGCGTCAAGGCATCCAGTGAGCTCTTCTCCATCACTGAGGAGGAGGCCAGGGAGATCTTCAGCAAGCCGAAGGAGTCGTCAAGGAAGGCCGGCTCGAGAACAGCCCGCACCTCCGGTTCAACGGCAAGGCGAAGCAGTTCAGCGGAGGCCGTTGTGGATTTCGGCGACTATGAGGGGCAGAGCCTGGGCATCTTCCACGGAAGGTTCGGCTACTACCTCAGGCATGGCGAGAAGAACATCCGCATATCCAAGGAGTATCAGCAGGATGAAGAGGCCTGCAGGACAATGACGAGGGAGACGGCTATCTCCTTCGTCAAATGAGGAGGAAATGCAATGAAGTACAAGAGAATTGCGATTGCAGCACTTCTGATTGCCCTGGTGGTCGTCACAGGCTGCTCCAAGGGCGGCAGGACGACGGAGAGTGTGGCCGCACGCAGCCCCCACGCTGAAGAGAATTCGGTCTACATCGGAATCGCACAGGACTTTGACAGCCTTGATCCGCATCACATGACTGCTGCAGGCACCAAGGAGATACTGTTCAACGTGTTCGAGGGCCTTGTGAAGCCCAATTCTGCTGGCCAGATCGTCCCGGCAGTGGCTTCCGAGGTGAAGACATCCGCCGACGGGCTTGTCTACACCTTCACCTTGAGGGATGGCGTCAGATTCCATAACGGCAATGCCGTGACCATGGACGATGTCCTCTACTCGTTCCAGAGAAGGATGGACGGCGTTGACAGCGTCGCCTACCTGACGGCACTCTCCGTGATATCGGGGATTGCGGCTGAAGGCAACACCCTGACGATCACGTTGACCGAGCCCAGCAACGAGTTCCTGGCTTCGGTCATGAACGTCTACATAATACCCAAGGGCTACGACCAGCTTGAGACCGCCCCTGTCGGGACAGGTCCGTACAGGTTCGTCTTCCGTTCCGTCCAGGACAGCCTGGTACTTGAGAGCTTTGACCAGTACTGGGGAGAGAAGGGCAAGGTCAAGACAGTTGTCTTCAAGGTCCTTGAGAGTGCGGACGGCCTGATCCTTGGACTCCAGAGCGGAGCCCTGGATGTTGTTGCCCACATGAGCAGCGAGCAGACTGCACAGCTCTCCGGAGACAGCTTCGACATAGTTCTGGGCAGCATGAATCTGGTGCAGGCCCTCTACATAAACAATGCGGTCGCGCCTTTCAACGATGTCAGAGTCAGGCAGGCCATGTGCCATGCAATAGACAAGCATGCCATCATAGACATCGCTTTCGACGGCTACGGGGTGCCGCTCGGGACCTCCATGTTCCCGTCGTTCTCCAAGTACTACGTCGATTCGCTCACAGACTTCTATTCTCATGACGTGGAGAAGGCCAAGGCCCTACTTGCGGATGCAGGATACCCGAACGGCTTTGACATGACGATCTCGGTGCCGAGCAACTACACTCCGCATGTGAATGCGGCCACCGTCATGGTCGAGCAGCTCAGGGAAGTCGGCATCAACGCCACCATCGAGCTCCTGGACTGGAGCAACTGGCTCTCAGAGGTCTACAGCAACCGCAACTACCAGACCACCGTCACCGGAGTCACAAGCGACAACATGACGGCAAGGAAGCTGCTGGAGAGGTTCGGGACCACAACAGGCAACAACTTCACCAACTACAGCGATGAGGACTACGACAACATCCTTGCCAAGGCTCTTGTGGAGGTCGAT
>JAFVFA010000222.1 GCA_017475725.1 Spirochaetales bacterium | reverse complement strand
TGGGCCAGAAATACAGCGAGCCTGCCACCGCATCAATTCTGATGAGCATGGAGTCCGTCTTCGCGATGATCGCAGGGATGGTCATCCTGCATGAACGGCTGACTCTCAGGGAGGGCATGGGCTGTCTGGTGATGTTCGCGGCTGTGGTGCTTGTGCAGCTTCCGGAGTTCAGAACCCGACGGGAAGCTGCTCAGACTGGCAATTAGTAATTAGTCAGAGGTCCTCAAGGATCTCCCTTGCAACGAAGACTCCGCTGGCAGAGGCATGTGAGAGGGAGTGGGTGACTCCGCTTCCGTCGCCAATCATGTAGAGGCCCTTGTACTTGGTCTCCAGATGGTTGTCCACCTTGACCTCCATGTTGTAGAACTTGACCTCCACGCCATAGAGAAGTGTGTCGTCATTCGCCGTGCCTGGAGCAATGCGGTCCAGGGCATAGATCATCTCGATGATACCGTCAAGGATCCTCTTGGGAAGCACAAGCGAGAGATCGCCCGGCTCGGCCTGGAGCGTAGGACGGACAAAGCTCTCCTCAATCCTCTTGTGGTTGCTTCTTCTTCCCCTTATCAGATCGCCGAACCTCTGCACTATCACACCTCCGCCGAGCATGTTGGAGAGACGCGCAATGCCTTCGCCATATCCGTTGCTGTCCTTGAACGGCTCGGTGAAGTGCTTCGAGACCAGAAGTGCGAAGTTCGTGTTCTCCGTCCTCTGGGTCGGGTCTTCGAAGCTGTGTCCGTTGACTGTGACTATGCCGTTGGTGTTCTCGTTGACGACGATCCCGTACGGGTTCATGCAGAAGGTTCTGACGTTGTCCTCGAACTTCTCGGTCCTGTAGACGATCTTGCTCTCGTACAGGTTGTCTGTGAGATGGGCGAAGATCTGGGCAGGAAGCTCGACCCTCACACCGATGTCCACGCGGTTGGACAGGGTCTCGATGTTGAGGTTCCTGCAGACCTCCTCGACCCACTTGCTGCCGCTTCTGCCAACTGAGACTATGCACTTTCTGCAGTCAAAGGTCTCATTGTCCGTGATGACCCTGTAACCGTCCCCGATCACCTCGATCTTCCTGACGGGGCTGAGGAAGTAGAAGTCGATCCTGTCCTTCATCTCCGCATAGAGGTTCTCGAGAACCACATAGTTCTTGTCTGTTCCAAGATGGCGTACTGATGCATCCAGAAGCTTGAGCTTGTTCTGCATGCAGAGCCTCTTGATGTCTGACCCGCTTGTGGTGTAGAGCTTTGTCCCTTCTCCTCCATGGGTCATGTTGATGTGGTCCACATACTCCATGAGGGAGGTTGCCTTCTGCTTTCCGATGTACTCGCAGAGGGTTCCGCCGAAATCGTTGGTGATGTTGTACTTGCCGTCGGAGAATGCACCTGCACCTCCGAATCCGCACATTATGGAGCAGGTCTTGCACTTGATGCAGCTCTTGACCTTGTCACCATCGATGGGACACTTCCTGTCGGCAAGTGTCTTTCCCATGTCTATTACTGCAATCTTCAGGTCATTGCTGTTCTTCATCAACTCATATGCGGAGAAAATACCGCCCGGACCGGCTCCAATAATAACGACATCGTACTTCATGCCTACAATTTACCATTTTATGCAGGTCGAATTCAATTACCCGCGGTTTTCATACAAAACACTTTATGCTATATTGCAGACATGAAAACGAGTGAATATTTATGCGGAAACAGATATCCCGGCAGAATCATAGTGGCGGGTGTGACTCCAAGCGGCAGGACCGTTTACGCCTATGCCATAATGGGACGCAGCGTCAACAGCAGAAACAGGGTGTTCAAGGTCGTTGACGGTGAGGTCTGGACGAAGGCGCATGACGAGTCCCTGGTCAAGGACCCAAGCCTTATAATATATCCGGCCATCCTCAAATGCAAAGGCAACATCATTGTGGCCAACGGTGACCAGAGTCTGGACATGAAAGAGGCTGAGGAGTCTGGAAAATCATTCCGAGAAGGGCTGTATAAACGTGAATTCGAACCTGATGCACCGAATTACACCCCTAGGATATCGGTCTATGTCAAATCCAGCATCATTTCATTCGCCATAAACAGAAGACTTCCGGACGGCAGCTGCGAGAGGAGGGTCTGGGACTACTGGAAGACCCCGGGTGAGCTGCACATAATCCACACCTACGAGCGTGACGGGGATCCTCTCCCTTCGTTTGTCGGTTCGCCGAGGCTTCTTGAGGCTGAGGATGACTATGCCCGGAAGCTGTGGGACAGCCTGGACAGGGAGAACAGGATATCACTCTATGTCATGGAAGGGGACAAGGAGACTGTGTTCAACGCAAGATTGGAGGAGAATGCATGAAAATCAATCTAAAATACGGTTGCAATCCGAACCAGAAGGAGGCATTCCTTGAGTCGGATGGAGCCATGCCGCTTACTGTTCTCAACGGCAGACCCGGTTACATAAACCTGATGGATGCCCTGAATGGATACCAGCTTGCCAAGGAGCTAAAGATGGCCACCGGAATGTGTGCTGCGGCCTCATTCAAGCATGTGTCCCCTGCAGGTGCCGCTGTTGCCGTGCCTCTCTCGGACGTGGAGAGGAAGATGTATTTCATATCAGCCAAGAAGGAGCTCACTCCTCTTGCAACCGCATATCTCAGGGCCCGTGGGGCTGACCGAATGGCCTCGTTCGGGGATTTCGTATCCCTGTCGGACACCTGTGACGTCTGCACAGCCTCGATAATATCGAAGGAGGTCTCCGACGGAGTGATAGCCCCGGACTATGAACCGGAGGCCCTTGACATCCTGAAGGCGAAGAAGGGCGGTGGATACCTTGTGCTTAAGATGGACCCTGACTATGTCCCGGACATGAAGGAGAGGAAGACCATCTACGGCCTGGATCTGGTGCAGGACCACAACGGGTGGATACCGGATGGAAGCTCGTTCGACGACGTCAGGTCCGCAAGGGCAGACATCCCGGAGAATGCCAGACTGGATCTGACGGTGGCTCTGCTTGCCCTCAAGTACACACAGTCCAACTCCGTCTGCTATGCGGAGAACGGGCAGGTCATAGGCATGGGCTCAGGTCAGCAGTCCCGTCTTGCCTGCACGCGCCTTGCAGGGAGCAAGGCTGACCTCTGGCACCTGAGGCATGCGAAGCAGGTCCTTGATCTTCCCTTCCTCAAGGGAAAGACAAGGAACAAGAAGGACAACATCATAGAGCAGTATCTTGCAGATGACCCTGAGATAGATGTGCTTGGGAACTGGGAGCAGTACTTCCTTGAGAGGCCTGAAGCCTTCACAGTAGAGGAGAAGAGGGCCTACCTACGCAGTCTGGATGGTACGAGCCTTGGGTCTGATGGCTTCTTCCCCTTCAGGGACAACATAGACAGGGCTGCCAAGTCCGGCGTGTCCTATGTGGCGGAGCCGGGTGGCTCGACACGAGACGATGATATCATCGCTGCCGCTGATGAACATGGCATGGTGCTGGTCTTCACCCATGTGAGGCTGTTCCATCACTGAGTTGCGCCTTCACTTGACCTGTTCGGCCCTTTGGATTATTCATAAGGGCTAGCGAGGGTTCAAATGGCAACTGAGAAGGTCTATTCAGGGATTGACAGAATTCCAAGGGGTTCGGCGTCGGACAGCATTGTCCGCGGATGCCTTGTGCTTGAGGGAGGGGCCTTCAGGGGCCTGTACACCCAAGGGCTTCTTGACTTCTGGATGAGGCACGGCATCAACTTCCAGACTGTGGTTGGAGTGAGTGCAGGGGCCCTTTCGGCAGTGTCATACATGTCAGGCCAGATAGGAAGGTCCGCCAGAGCGAACCTCGGGTACCGGCATGACAGTAGATACATAGGTGTGGAGGCCATCAAGAGGTCCCACAGCCTGATCAACCTTGACTTCCTGATCCATGACCTGAACGAGATTGACCCTCTGGACCTTGACAGGTTCAATGACCCGAGAAGAAGACTTGTCGCTGTGGCCACAAACTGCGACACAGGAGAGACGGAGTACTTCGACAGGGACAACTGCTCAGACATCAACGCCGCACTCAAGGCCTCTGCCTCCATGCCCTTCATAACTCCGATGGTGGATGTCGACGGAAAGAAATGCCTGGACGGCGGTTGCAGCTGCGCAATCCCTTTCCAGTGGGCCATTGACCAGGGGTTCGACAGGATCGTGATAGTCAAGACCCATGACAGGTCATTCCGCAACGTTGACCCGAAGGAGGGCACAACTGCACGCAGGGTCTACAGAAGACACCAGAGGTTCGCCGAGGCGCTTGATGGGAGCGACGTCAGATACAACAGGGACTATGACAGGATCGACCAGCTCCGGGAAGAGGGCAGGGCCTTTATCATAGAACCGTCCGAGGTTGTCACCGTAGGCCGTGTTGAAGGTGATATGGAGAAACTCGGGGATCTGTACTGGCTTGGTTACAATGATGGTGCAAAATGCCTTAATGGACTGATAAAATATCTTGGTCTCAAGGAAACGGACTATTGTGCTTCTGTCAGATTAGCTAAAGTTGATGATGCTGATGAGCTTCTGGACATCTATACCCCATATGTGGAGAAGACAGCCATCACATTCGATTACAAGGCCCCTTCCGTGGATGAGTTCGCATCCAGGATCGAATCCATAGGATCCAGGTATCCCTATCTTGTGGCTGAGCTTGGTGGAAGGGTTGTGGGCTATGCCTACGCCGGGACCTTCAAGGACAGGGCCGCCTATGACTGGTCCGTGGAGACTACGATCTATGTCAGGGAGGGATTCCACGGAATGGGGATAGGACAGCTTCTGTACCAGGAGCTTGAGGCACGTCTCCAAGCCCAGGGGATAAGAAACCTCTATGCCTGCGTTGCCTATACGGAGGAGGCTGACGAGTATCTGACCAACCAGAGCGTGCTCTTCCATGAAAGGCTCGGCTTTGCAATCTGCGGAAGATTCCACAAGTGCGGGTACAAGTTCGACAGGTACTACGATATGGTATGGATGGAGAAGCTCATCCCTGCAGTCGAGCAATAGTTTTTGGGCACTTGCCTAAAAACCCTCCGTTCAGTAAATTACACTGCGGAGGGTTTTGTTATGTTCTTCTGGTATTTGATGGCTCCATATCTGACATACAGGTGGCTTCTCATAGCTGCTGCGGTGATTCCGGCGATTTTTCTTCTTGTGAAGGTCTACAGATCAGACAAGCTTGAGAGGGAGTCCCCTCTGTTCATCTGGAGGCTTGTCCTGAGCGGAATCATCTCGACTTTCTTCGCCCTCATTAGCGAGAGGCTCTTCAGCAGCATCCTCAACAGGACGGTCGAGTACGGTTCGACCCTCTACAATGTGATACTATATTTCTTCATTGTTGCAATTTCGGAGGAGCTTGCGAAATACGTTCTTCTGCGAAAGAGGACATGGCGCAGCCCGGAGTTCAATTGCCAGTATGACGGAGTTGTCTACGCAGTTGCTGTCTCCCTGGGGTTCGCGCTTTGGGAGAACATCTCATATGTCACCATGTATGGATTCGGGACCGCACTCATCAGGGCTGTGACCGCGATTCCCGGCCATGCCTGCTTCGGTGTGTTCATGGGTGTCTTCTACGGGCTGGCCAAGAGCA
>JAFVFA010000221.1 GCA_017475725.1 Spirochaetales bacterium | reverse complement strand
CGAATCTGACAGAATAGACGGAATCGACGTCGGACTTGATCCCCGCGGCCTTGGCTGCCAAGGTTTCATCTTCAGCAAGTCCTTCACAGGGCACGAGATAATAATCAAGGATCTCACCAGTGGCACTGTCAATCTCCACCACACCTATGTTCTGGAACCCTGTCCCCGTCTGCTGCATGCCATATCCTTCATAGCCGGAGAAGACCGAGTGGGAATGGCCGTCAATCAGGAAGTCAATTCCATCCACATTCTCCATGAGATCTGTTGACCTGTTGGGTGCAGCCTCGGAGTCCACTCCAAGGTGCGCAACACAGACGACAAGGTCAACGCCCATCGAATCGAGCTCATCCACCACATACTGGGCTACGGCATACAGGTCATCGCCGGATGGGAAGCTGAGCCCACTGACCAGGCTTGGTCTGACCTTTGTCTGGGTCTGTGGGGTCGTCAGGAAGAAGATGCCCAGGTCCGCACCCTGCTCTGTCCTGTGTATGACATACGGATTGAGGATCGGATTCCCGTCCTCATCAAAGACATCTGCACAGAAGACCCGGAAAGCAGCGCCATCAATCAATTCCAAAAGATTCCGGTAACCGTAGTCGAACTCATGGTTTCCGATACCTGCATAGTCGTAACCTGCCAGATCCATCATCGTGACCGCATTTGCACCCTTTCCGATGTTGACATATATCGAGCCCTGCAGGTAGTCACCATTGTCAATCATGATGACCTCGGCGCCCTCAGCCTCATATGCATCTCTGAGAGCAGCGATCTTCGCATATCCGTCGATTGCGCCATGGACATCGTTCGAGTGGAGGATCACAGTCTTGCCATAATGCTCACCATGCCGGACCTCAGAGACCGACTGCGCGAAGAGAATGGCCGTGAGGAAAAGGAGAACAAGGATGAAAACGAACGCCTTCTTGGAAAACTGTCGCATAGCTCTACCTCAGGAATGTCGCGTCGCCATAGCTGAAGAAGTGGTACCGCTCCTCAACCGCATGCCTGTACGCTGCAAGGATGTGCTCCTTGCCTGCAAATGCCGACACCAGAACGAGCAAAGTGGATTCCGGCGTGTGGAAGTTCGTAAGCATCTGATCCACGATCCTGAACTCGAACCCCGGCTTGATGAAAAGGTTCGTGGAGGATGTCCTGGCCTCCAGAAGCCCCGTCTCACGGTTCACCGCGCTCTCAAGGGTCCTGACGCTTGTGGTTCCGATGGCAACGACCTTCCTGCCCTCGGCCTTGGCTAGGTTCACCTTCCGTGCGACCTCTTCGGTCACATGGTAGCTCTCGGTGTGCATCACATGGTCCTCGAGGTTCTCCGTCCTGACCGGAAGGAAGGTCCCCATACCCACGTGCAGCGTGATGTGCAGAACCTCCACCCCCTTCTTCGCAAGCTCCTCTATCATCTCAGGCGTGAAATGGAGCCCTGCAGTGGGCGATGCCATGGAGCCGCATTCGTTTGCGAAGATGGTCTGATAGCGCTTCTCGTCATTGAAATCGTCCTCTCTCTTGATGTAGGGAGGAAGCGGGACATGACCGCAGACCTGGAAGAAGCTCTCGTCAATGGATCTGTCGAACCTGACAACCTTAAGGGATGAGCCCTGGTCGTTGTCATCCACATCGGTGTCGATGACGGCCTTGCAGTAGAGCTCACCTGAGGGTGTCAGGAAGTCGTAGCCCTTCCCCGGCCTCTGCTTGCGGCTCTTGGAGACCATGGCCTGCCATCTGGTTGAGTCCAGAGCACCTGTGAACAGGAACTCGACCTTGCCTCCCGTCTCAGAGATTCCGAACACACGGGCCTTGCGGACCTTTGTGTCGTTCACTATCACCACCGACCCGGGTTCAACCAGGGACGGGAAATCCTTCATCTGCATGTCACGGTACTCACCCGTGACCCTGTCAATCACAAGAAGCCTGTCATCGCCGCGCTTCTGGGCAGGCGTCTGGGCAATGAGCTCCTGCGGAAGCTCAAATGTGAATTCACTGATCTTCATCTTCATGTCCTGTAGAGAGTTGCATTTCAGTCAAACAAAGTCCCCTGCGGGCCCGGAACAGCACCGCCGAAGCCCGGAAGGTAGTTGCTTCCGTTGCTGTTCATCTGCTGCTCCATAAGGTTCTGCAGACCAAGCAGCTCGTAGGCCTTTGCCGTGACCATGCGGCCACGCGGGGTCCTCTTCAGATATCCCTTCTGGATCAGGTAGGGCTCGTAGAAGTCCTCAAGCGACTCGATGGCCTCACCAACCGATATGCTCAGGGTCTCAGCCCCAACCGGACCGCCACCGTAGAACTCGATTATGGTTCTGAGTATGTTGCGGTCCTGGTCCTCCA
Organism: Spirochaetales bacterium; assembly: GCA_017475725.1. Lineage (GTDB taxonomy): Bacteria > Spirochaetota > Spirochaetia > Sphaerochaetales > Sphaerochaetaceae > UBA9732. The sequence continues at coordinate 1,585 of JAFVFA010000221.1, read as the reverse complement.
GTCCGTTGAGGTCAATCCCAAGGTTCTTGATGCTCTTGTTCACCACTTCTGCAGTGATTCTGCCGTTTGCGGTGACCTCGGCGAAGTCCCTGAAGCGTCTGAGAAGCCTGTTCGCGATTCTCGGGGTTCCGCGTGAGCATTTTGCCAGAAGAACAAGTGCATCATCGTCTATAGGGACATCAATTAGACTTGCGCTCCTCTTGATGATGGCCCCAAGCTCCTCCTCGTTGTAGAACTCGATCCTGCAGTTTATGCCGAATCTGGTCTGCAGCGGAGAGCTCACCATTCCGGCCTTTGTGGTGGCCCCGATCAGCGTGAAGTGCGGGATTGGGATCCTCATCGTACGTGCGGAAGGCCCCTGCCCTATGACCCAGTCTATCTCGAAGTCCTCCATAGCAATGTAGAGCATCTCCTCAAGTGCCGGCTTCAGACGATGGATCTCATCTATGAAGAATATGGAGTTCTCCGTCACGTTGGTCAGGATTCCGGCCAGGTCCTTGGGCTTCTCCAGCGCCGGTGCGCTTGTCATGCGGATCTCGGAACCCATCTCGTTGGCCACAATTGAGGCCAAAGTCGTCTTTCCCAGTCCCGGAGGACCTATGAGGAACACATGGTCAAGGGCCTCACCGCGGTCCTTGGCGGCCTGTATGAAGACACTGAGGTTGTCCTTTATCTTCTTCTGCCCCTGGAAGTCCTTCAGGAACTTCGGACGCAGGATGTTCTCCTGGGCGTCCGCCTCCTGGGCCGATGTTGACATTATTGATGAACTCTGAAGAAACTCTATATCGTCCAAAGAACCACACTCCTTAGCTCAGACCGACTACGGCCTGTCTGAAAAGCCATTCCTCAACGGCGCTCTGGGTATGCCCAGCCACGAACTGCTCGTTCTCCTCAAGAAGGCGCGCAACGGTGTCCAGGACCTTCTTCTTGTCATAGCCCATCTCCACCAGGGCGTCTATTATGTCCTGATACTTCTTGGAGTTGCCCTTTGCCACGTTCTGCGGCTTGGCGGCCTCCTCTGTGAATACAAGGGTGTCTCTCAGTGCAAGGACTATCTTCTGGCTTGTCTTGCTTCCGAGTCCCGGAATCTTGGACAGGAAGTTGACGTCGCTCCTGTCAAGTGCGGAAATGAAGTCACGCACCCTGACGCCTGAGGGGATCTTCATGGCCTGTCTCGGGCCGATCCCGTTGACCTTTATCAGCTCAAGGAACAGCCGCCTCTCGTCCTCGTCGGAGAACCCGAAGAGCGTCATGCCGTCCTCCTTGTGCTGAAGCCATGCAAGGAGGCGGACGTTGCTTCTCTCAGCCCCCTGGAGGTTGGACAGCTTTGTGGCGGTCTGGGAGGATATCTGGAGCTCGAACTCTATGCTCCCACCAAGAATGACAGCGGTCTGCGGATTGACGCAGACCAGTTGCCCTATAACAGCGTTGATCATTTTATGAACCCAAGCCTCCCCGTAGTCGCGCTTGTATTGCAGAAGCAGACAGCCGCCGCAAGCGCATCGGCAGCGTGGTCCGGTCTTGGGATCTTGTCCAGCTTCAGAAGAAGGCGGCACATCTCCTGCACCTGCTTCTTCTCAGCCTT
>JAFVFA010000220.1 GCA_017475725.1 Spirochaetales bacterium | reverse complement strand
TCATTTTCACCTTGTTCTCAGAGGACGATTATTCCTCTGTCATCGTATACCGATGCGGCTTCGGAATTGCCGCACCTCACTGCCCGGTCCAGAGCCATTATCGTGGCCACTGCACCATCTATCTTCTCGGTCGACTTCTCCTTGTCGGCCTTGATGTTTCCTGCGGGATCTGTGCGGACCGTGACATTATCCATCATCCATGAGAGCACCGGATGCCCTCCGTGAGCTAGTCTTTGCTCAAGAGTCAGCTTCATAAGCTCTTTCGTAGGAGGACTCATGGATGCGAAGCCCTGTCCGAAAGGGACAACCGTGAATCCCATGTTCTCCAGGTTCTGAGTCATCTGCACAGCGCCCCATCGGTCAAAAGCGATCTCCTTGATGTTGAAACGCTCACCGAGCTTTGCGATGAACTGCTCTATGTATCCGTAATGGACCACGTTCCCTTCAGTGGTCTCAAGATAACCTTGTCTGTGCCATATGTCATAAGGAACATGATCCCGTCTGACACGAAGCTCCAGATTCTCTTCCGGGATCCAGAAAAATGGAAGCACCGAATACCTGTCTTCCCCATCAACGGGAGGAAAAACCAGCACGAAGGCTGTGATGTCCGTGGTGCTGGACAGGTCCAGGCCTCCATAGCACACGCGGCCCTCAAGCTCTGATGCATCAACAGGAAAGGCACACGCATTCCATTTCTCCATAGGCATCCATCGAACCGTCTGTTTGACCCATTGATTCAGCCTTAATTGCCTGAATGTGTTCTCCTCTGCCGGATTCTGTCTGGCACTCTCACATGCTGCAATGACCTTGTCCAATCCTATCGTCTCACCCAGTGACGGGTTCGCCTTCGCCCACACCTCCGGACTTGTCCAGTCATCGGAGTCATCTGCCCCGTAGATCACAGGATAGAACGTACTGTCAAACTTCCTTCCGGAGAGGATGTCCTTTGCCTTCTGGTGTGTCTCGTAACAGATGCTGTGGGTATCAGTTCCTGCAGTGGTGATCAGAAAGTACAAGGGCTGCATCCTGGCATCGCCTGATCCTTTCGTCATGACATCGAAAAGCTGCCTGTTGGGCTGCGTGTGGAGTTCATCGAACACGACCCCGTGAATGTTGAATCCGTGCTTCGAATATGCCTCTGCACTGAGTACCTGATAGAAACTGTTGGTAGGCAGATAGACGATCCTCTTGGTCGAGGCCAGTATCTTGACCCGCTTCTGCAGCTCAGGACACATGCGGACCATGTCAGCCGCGACCTCGAACACGATTGAGGCCTGCTGCCGGTCAGCTGCACAGCCGTCGACCTCGGCACGTTCCTCATGATCCGCGCAGCACAGGAGAAGCGCCACAGCGGCCGCCAGCTCGCTTTTCCCGTTCTTCTTCGGAATCTCAACGTAGGCGGTGTTGAACTGCCTGTAACCGTTCTCCTTGACCACACCGAAAACATCCCGGATGATCCTCTCCTGCCATGGAAGCAGAATGAAAGGCTTGCCGGCCCAGATCCCCTTGGTATGTTTCAGGCACCTTATGAAATTGACTGCCCTGTCGGCCTTGCTCTTGTCATAATGGGAGGACTGCGCCATGAACGGTGTGACATTGTATTCTCCCATACCATCTTCCTGTCCTTATACGAATGAAGGCCCGCATCGCTGCGAGCCCTCAAGGTTGTCTTGTCTGCTTCTCAAAGGATGACCGTCAGGTATCCTGTTCCATCTTTCCAGAATCTCTTCTCCCTGAGCCCGGACTTCCCAGTCTCCTCAAGGCACCTTGCGACGAATGCTTTCCCGAAATACCACTCGGTAAGGCTTCTTGTGGTCCTCGTGCCGTTTGTCAGAAGCCTCATGCCTTGACCTCTTTGCGGTAGATCTCCAGGGTCGCTTCGCAGAAGACGATGCGCTTGATGTCTTTTTGTGCCCTTGCCTCGGCGAGGCTCTTCTCAACCCTTGCTATATCCTTCTTTGTGATTCTCTTCTTCATGGTTTCCTTCTCCTTGCATGTACATACATCACTCTTTTCAGAGAAGATAGCAAGTATATATTGAGAAAT